>DATKAS010000439.1:0-7219 GCA_035497855.1 Acidimicrobiales bacterium | reverse complement strand
AGAACGCCGCTGCGTTGTGCGGGCCCACGGTGATGAACAGGTTCGGAAAGCCCGAGACGCCGATGCCAAGGAACGTGCGTGGACCATCGGACCACTCGTCGCGGAGACGAACGCCTTCGATGCCTTCGATGTCGATGCTGTCGAATGATCCCGTGACCGCGTTGAAGCCCGTGGCGAAGACGATGAGATCGAGGTCGTGGTGGCCGTCGGACGTCATGATGCCCGTCTCGTCGATCTCGATGATCGGGGTCTCGCGCACGTCGACGAGGTCGACGTTCGGCTGGTTGAAGGCCTCGTAGTAGCCCGACTCCATCGGCACGCGCCGCGTGCCGAAGCCGTGGTCGGTGGGGATCAGCTTGTCGGCGACCACCGGGTCGTCGACCCGCTCGCGGATCTTCTGCGCCATGAACTCGCTGAGGGTCGCGTTCGCCCGCTCGTCGACGAGCACGTCGCGGAAGTTTCCCATCCAGATGCCGAACCCGGGCTGCCCGTACAGCTCCTCGTAGAAGGCGAGTCGCTCCTCCTCTGGAACCTCGAGCGCCTTGCGCCGATCGGCGTCGTGGATGAACCCGCCATACGTGTTGCGGCAGCGGTCGAAGATGGCGTCGTAGCGAGCCCGCAGCGACGCTTGCTCCTCGTCGGTGATCGGCGCGTTGTGGAGCGGGGCGCACCAGTTCGGGCTGCGCTGGAAGACCGTGAGGTGCCTCGCCGTCTTCGCGATCTCCTGGATCACCTGGACGCCCGTAGCGCCGGTGCCGATCACGGCGACGCGCTTGCCGTGGAAGTCGACGGCCTCGTGCGGCCACTGCGCGGTGTGCCACGACTGCCCTCGGAACCGATCGATGCCCGGGATGTGTGGCACGAGCGGTGTCGAGAGCACGCCGATCGCGAGCACCACGAAGCGTGCCGCCGCCTCCTGTCCGTCGTCGAGCTCGAGCGTCCAGTTGCGGTTGCCGTCGTCCCACGTGAGGCGCACGACGCGGGCGCCGAAGGTGATGTCGCGACGGAGGTCGAACCGGTCGGCGACGTGCTGCAGGTAGCGGAGGGTTTCGGGCTGCGCAGAGAAGTGCTCGCTCCACTGCCACTCATCGAGCAGCTCCTCCGAGAACGAGTAGCCGTACGACCAGCTCTCAGAGTCGAACCTCGCGCCGGGGTACCGGTTCCAGTACCAGGTGCCGCCGACGTCGTCGCCGGCTTCGTACACGTGCACGGACATCCCGAGCCCGCGAAGGCGATGGAGCTGGTACAGCCCCGACACGCCGGCGCCGATGACGACCGCGTCGTACATCACGCTCGTTCCCCGTGCACGGTCACGATCCCGCTCGATCCATCGACTGTGACGAGCGCGCCGTCCGGGATCGTGGTCGAAGCCCCGGCCGCGCTGACCACGGCAGGGATGCCGAGCTCGCGCGACACGATCGCCGCGTGGCTCTGTTGCGCGCCCACGTCGACGACCACTCCGGCCGCGGCGAGGAACAGTGGCGTCCACGCGGGATCGGTGATCGGCGCGACGAGGATGTCGCCGGGGCCGAGCTGACCGGGCTGATCTGGTCGTGTCACCACGCGTGCGCGGCCCGTCGCGATCCCGGCGCACACGCCCATGCCCTCGAAGGTCCGGGCTCGCTCGTCCGGCTTCGTCTGCTGGTCACGGAGCGGCCACGTCGACGGTGGTGGGATCGTCGCCCGGAACCAGAACGGCGGGATGCGGGCCTGCAGGTAGTCGCGGCGGAAGCGCCGCTCGGCGAGCTCGTGTTCCGGCAGCGCGTCTCCTGAGGTCGACGCGCTCACCTCCGAGAGGGTGAGCAGGAAGAAGTCGTCGTGGGCGACGCCCGAGCGCCGGGCGAGCTCGCGCAAGGCGAGTCGTGTCGGGTAGATCGCACGCATGAACGCCGCCTTGGTCGCTTCACGCTGCGGCGCATAGGCGATGCACGCGCGGAGCGCACGGTCGAACAGCGGTCGCTTCCAGGCAGGGAGCTCTCGGCGCGCCTCCGCCGCGAGGGCGCCGCGCTCGATCGCCAGTCGCTCGCCGACGGCGATCGGGTCCCGGTCGGCAGGTGCGTGACGAAGCCGTTCGATCATCGCGACCGCGATGGCGGGATCCGTGCCCCAGGTCGCCGACGCGAGCTCCCACTCGTCGGGCCCGCGAGCTCCATGCCGTTGCGTGAAGACGGCGAGCGCGTCGACGAACGGCGATGCGCTCGCACTCGCGCGCAGCCGCGGCTCGAGGTCTTCGACTCCACCGTCGAACGCCGCGGTCAAGTCGGAGCTGGACGCGACCATCCGTCCCAGGCGCCAAAGGTCCTGTGCGGGTTCCGCGGATTCGACCGTGCCCAGGCCAGCCGTGAGGCGGTTCTCGAGTCCGGGCTCGCCGAGGGGAGCCACGACGCGTTCGAGCATCGAACGAGAGATGCCCGAGGCAGCGCTCGTCGCGAGCAGGTGATGCATCATCCGTTCCGTCCAAGGCGGAAGCGTGCGCGCGATGTCGAGGAGCTGCGCGTCGTCGGCGTCGGACACCTCGGGCATCGACGCGACGTAGGCAGCGACGTCGGCCTGGTCCGCCGAGAGGCGGGCGTCGCTCGGTCGCCGGAGCGTCGCGATCATCTTTCCCGCGGTCTTCGTCGCCGCTCGGAGGTCGCGTTCCCCCTTGCCGCTCTCGTGCGGCGGGGCGTCGTTCAACCCGAACATCTGCTGATCGATGTCGCTGGTGGACAGCCCCGGCGATCGTGCTGCCGCGGTTCGGGCGAGCGTCACGTTCCCGTAGAGGTAGCCGCCGAACACGCCGGTCGACCATGCCTGCTCCGGTCGGAACGCCTCGTATTGCTTCGCAGTCACCATCCCCCACTCGTGCAACGCGTTCGCCTGGCCTCGCGCGACCGCGCCCACATAGGCCGAGAAGCTCAGCGGGGTCATGACGTTCGGGAACACCTCGCCCACGTTCCCGCGGCACCAGATCTCGTCGGTCGATGGGGGCGTGTGATCCGAGATGCTCCACCGGCCGTCGTCGTACGGCTGGAGCGCGTCTGTCATGCGCCGAGCGCCTCACGCCGGAGCACGGCCGCGCTCGGGCGGACGTTGCGGTCCTTGTCGATGATCCCGAAGGACACGTCGTACCCGTGCAGCCACTCGTAGTTGTCCACCGCGGTCCAGTGGAAGAACCCCCGCACGTCGACGCCGCGGTCGATGGCGTCGTGGACGACTTCGAGTCCACGTGCGAGGTACGCGGAGCGCACCTCGTCGTCACTCGTGCCGACACCGAACTCCGCGACGAGAAGAGGGCTTCCTTGTAGCTCTCCGTGCAGGCGGTCGAGCACCATGCCGAGGCCGTCCGCCCAGATGCCGTAGCCGAGCGGCGACACGGGTGCGTCGGGCGGGTGGACGGCGAGCCGTCCGTTCCGCACGCCCATGGCGGAGTAGTACGAGAACCCGATGAGGTCGAACGCCCCTGCGAGGTCGGGTCGCTCGATCGGCTCTCGCCGTCGCACGCGCAGGACGCCGTCCCGGTAGAGCTCGATGCCCGGTTGCCAGAAAAGAGCGTGGAGGGCGTCCGCGTACGAGCGCGTCTCGTCGAGGTCGTCCTGGGGCACGATCGCCGAGAGCCCGAAGATCGACGCAACCGGCACGCCGGTGTCACGAAGCCGCACCGCCGCTTCCGCGGTCGCGAGCTGGATGGCCTCGTCGACGAACGCGACGGTGTCTCGATCGTTCAGGCCGGGAGGCCATCCGCCGCCGCCGTACGCGGCACGTGCGTAGTAGTTCGTCTCGTTCACGGGCTGCCAGCCGCCGGCGAGGTCGCCGAACGTCTCAGCCATGTAGTCCACGTGCCGAGCCCACGCGCCGGTGCGACCGGTCGAGACGGTGAAGCCGCCGTCTGCGGCGAACCAGCGCGGCAGCGTGAAGTGATGGAGGCACACCCACGGCACGACCCCCGCATCGCGGGCCGCGCTGAGCACCCCGCGGTAGTGCTCGACCGCCGCTCGATCGTGGGTGCCGGGTTCGGGCTCGATGCGGGCCCACTCGATCGACAGGCGGTGGTGAGTGAGCCCGAGCGACGCCAGCAACGCGAAGTCCTCGGCGTGGCGTGTGCCGAAGTCGTTTCCGGTGGCCGAGATCGGCGCGTGCCCGGCGCGCTCCCAGTCCCACCAGTCCGAGGCAGGCGCCGCACCTTCGCACTGCGTCGATGACGCTGCGGTGCCCCACATGAACCCGTCCGGCCAGCGCATCACGTCTCGAGGAAGGTGTCGATCTCGGTGAGCAGCTGCTCCCATGCCGGTTCGTCGGCACGTAGCAGGTGGTTGCGGCTCTCGAGGGGGACGAGCCGTGCCCCTGGGATGAGCGACGCCATCATCCGGCCCTGCTCCCAGGGGATCGACATGTCGCCCCGCGCGTGGAGCACGAGGGTTGGCGCCTTCACCTCTCGCGCGACATCACGAACGTCGATGGTGGCCCAGGTCTCGAGGAGACGTGAGGCGTTCTCAGCCGATGTCGTGCGCCTCAAGAGCTCGGCGAAGCACTCCCAGAGCTCGGCCGGCGCGTCGGGGATGAAGCGGGCGGCGAAGAACCGGCGGAAGGCGGGGTCGTCCTTCCCCCAGCCGACTCGCACCATCTCGATCTGAAGGTTCGCCTCACGCAGCTCGTCCTCGGTCTTCGCCCGTTCAAACCGGCCCTGGCAATACGCACCCACGAGGACGAGATGGCTCACCCGCTCCGGATGCCGCGCCGCGTACGTGACCGCGACTGCGCCGCCTTGTGACAAACCCAGGATCGGGAAGCGCTCGAGCCCGAGCTCGTCCACGACGGTCTCGAAGTCGCGGACGTAGGCCTCCATCGAGAAGTCGGCGACGTCGTGATCGGAGAGGCCGTTGCCCCGTTCGTCGTAGCGGATGAGCGTGCGGCCGCGGGCCAGCCCGACGAGCCAATGCCGCCAGACAGGGCTCTGCCAATCGAAGTCGAGGTGCGTGATCCAGTGCGCGGCACGTACGAGCGGAGGTCCCGAACCGATCGTGGCGTACGCGAGCTGTGTGCCGTCGGTCGTCGTGCAGAAGTGGATGTCCTGACGGAGCTCTGCGGGCACCTCGAGCTTCGGCCGCTCGACGGCATCGGCGGACTCCTCCACCGATGCGATGAACCGGTAGCCGCGACCGTGGATCGTCTGGACGATCCGCTGGTCCTTGCCGGTGTCGCCGACTGCTTGACGAAGCTGCTTGATCCGCGTGGTGAGCGCGGACTCGGTGACGAACTGGTGGCCCCAGATCTCGTCCAGCAGCTCGTTCTTCGTGACAACTCGGTCACGATGCTCGACGAGGTGCGTGAGCACATCGAACACCTGCGGCTCGACATGCTGCGGCTCCTCGTTGCGGTACAGCGAGTAGCGCGTCGTGTCGAGCACCGTGTCGCCGAACGCATACCGCACATCTGAACCGTAAACCACCCGACGAGATTGATGACTGGAGCGCGTCATGCGCACCCCGAGTCATCAATCTCGACGGTCAGCGGGAGTCGGCGGCGTAGACGACGCCGATCTGGGCGCGGATGTCGTCCATCGTGCGCGCGAGCGCGACCGTCTCGTCGAGCGGCGCCACGTCGCTCTCGGTGTGCCCGGCCGCGAGGCAGCGATGGACCTCTTCGGCTTGGAACCGGAGGCCCTCGCCGTCGTACCCGGCCTCGATCCAGTCCACAGTGTTGCCGGTGCCCACACCGACGCGAGTCGGTCGGTGCATCCAGGCGGGGAGCTCGAGCCATCCGTCCGATCCGGAGATGCGTGCCGTGTTCGAGAGCGCGATGCGCGTCGCGGCCTTGATGACGCCGAGTGGCCCACCTGGATGATGGAGGACCGCAGCAACTTGCTCGTCGGCGCCCGTCTCTCCGACATGTCCCTCGGCGACGACGTGGTCGGGGTTGCCGAGCACCATCGAGCACAGCTGGAGGGGGTAGATGCCGAGGTCGAGCAGCGCGCCACCCCCCTGCGCGAGGTCGAACAAGCGGTGCTCGGGCATCAGTGGCACGCGGAAGCCGAAGTCGGCCTCGACGAGCAGTGGCTCGCCGATCCTGCCCTCGCGCAACAAATCGGCGAGCAGTCGATACGCAGGCAAGAACCGGCTCCACAGCGCTTCCATCGCGAAGAGGCCGCGGGCGCGCGCCGTGTCCGCCATGCGGGCTGCCTGGGCTTCGTTCAACGCGAACGGCTTCTCGCAGAGCACGTGCTTGCCGGCCTCGAGCGCGCTGAGCGTCACTGCTTCGTGCTGCGCGTGCGGTGTGGCGACGTAGACGATTTCGACGTCGGGGTCGGCCATCAGGTCCTCGTAGGAGCCGTGTCGGTTCGGGATGCCGAAGCGATCGCCGAACGCATCGGCGCGCTGCTGTGAGCGTGAGCCGACGGCGACGATCTCTGCGTCGTCGATCAGCGCCAGCCCCTCTGCGAACTGCGCGGCGATCCCGCCCGGTGCTGCGATGCCCCAACGAACAGTCATGCGCGGGACCGTACACGTGAGACCGAAGTCGCACCGTTCATCCGTCGACACGCGGACTCTGATGCCGCACCATCGCCTTCCCTATGGCACGCATCTTCACCGTCGGCGCCCGAGCGCGTCGGGGTTGACGACGTTGATCGGGTTGCCTTCCGCGAACGCGTTGATCTGGCGGAACACCGAGATGAACGCGAGCTCCCACTCGTCGCGGGTCACATAGCCGACGTGTGGCGTGCAGATGACGTTGTCCATCGAGACGAGCGGATCGTCGGCGTCGCACAGCGGCTCGGTCTCGTACACGTCGACCGCTGCCATGCCCGGCCGACCCGCTCGCAGCGCGTCCACGAGTGCGCCCGGCTCGACGAGACCCGCACGGCTGGTGTTCACGAGCAGTGCGGTCGGCCTCATGCGGCCGAGGTCGGCGCGGGTGACAAGGCCACGCGTCCCTTCGATGAGCCGAAGGTGGAGTGACACGACGTCGCTCGTCTCGAAGAACGCCTCCCGGCTCGGTGCCACTGTGATGCCGTCCTCTTGCGCGCGGATGAGCGAGCCCTCGCGGCCCCACACCTGCACCTCCATACCGAACGCCTTGCCGTAGCCGGCGACCACCTTCCCGATGCGGCCGTAGCCGTAGATCCCGAGCCGCTTGAACAGCAGTGAGCGGCCCATCCCGACTTGCCATTCGCCGCGCTTCACAGCCGCGACCTGTTGTGGGATCTGCCGCATCGCCGCGAGCACCAACGCCCAGGTGAGCT
>DATKAS010000438.1:0-3461 GCA_035497855.1 Acidimicrobiales bacterium | reverse complement strand
GATTGGTGACCACAGAACCAAGGTCTCAGAACGGCGGCCGTTCGAACACGACTCTGGGGAGGGTTCCCGCCCTCCCGGTGGACGGGTGGACCGGACCAAAAGGTCTGGCTCGGACCCGCCGCTTGCTTCGTATCATCAGGGGTGCCGATCAGCGTCGGGGGGTGGCGATGCCAACCGGTACGACAGGGCTCTGGTATCCGACAGAGCACATGGGGCTCCAGTTCCTCGAGCTCGCGGACAGGACCGAGCTCACGCTCGGGCGCAGTCACAAGTGCGACGTCCGGCTGTTCGACGGCGATGTCTCGGGTAAGCACGCTGCGCTCGAGAAAGTCGGCCGGTTCTGGTGCATCAGCGACCTCAAGTCGACCAACGGCACGTTCGTCAACGGCGAGCCGGTGGAGTACAAGGCACTCGCCGACGGCGACGAGATCCGACTCGGGGCCTCGACTCGCCTCCGCTTCGCCGATCCGGCCACGAGCAACCGCACTGAGCCGAGCGAGCCAACAGAGAAGTTCGACAAGCCCAACCTGACGCCGAGGGAGCACGACGTCGTCGTCGAGCTCTGCTGGCCGCGGTTCTCGGGCGCCAAATTCCCCGAGCCGTCCTCGGTGCAAGAGATCGCTGACGCCCTCCACCTCAACGTCCAGACGGTGAAGTTCCACCTCGAGAACCTGTACGCGAAGTTCCGGATCGCAGCTGGTCCGCACCGCCGCGCTCGGCTTGCCGAGGAGGCGGTGCGCGTGGGCTCCGTCGGGCACGACGACTACCGCGGTCGACCGCGCCGGCCCTGAGCGACCGATTTGGTCAGGTCGACCTGACCTGAGGGGGAGTGAAGTCCCCCCTCCCGGCTGTGTTGCGCTCGATCGATCGGTGTGATCGTCGAATGCATGGAGACGAATGCAACCCACAAGAGCACTCAGGCCCGTCGATGCCGAGTGCACAAGGCGACCGAGCGGCCGGCAGAGGTCTGCGTCGCGATGGTCGAGTACGCGAAGGCACATGCCGAGGCGCAGGTCTCGGGCATGTGGTCGTGAGGGTGGCCCGCGATGGTCATGCCACCGTGTGCAACCTTCGATTACGTGGCGACCGTGCCGAGCTCGTGGTCCTGCCGGCAGCGCAACTGGTCGTTCGGGGCCAGCCTGCGTGAGCAGCTCGTGCCTCGAGGCGACAAGAAGGTCGATCATCGGCTCGTCGGCTACTCGCCGCTCGTCGAGCTGTCACGCGGCAAGGTGGCGCTGCACGCCGCTCGCCGCTGCTGTGCCCAGGTCGTCGCCGCGCAGTTCGACGTCGACGACGCGCTCATGTCGGTGCTGCGTTGCCAGGATCGCGTGCATCTGGTTCGCGCCGCGTCCGGCGATCTCGCCGTGTCGGTGGTGCGCGGGGGCCGGCTCGTGCTGGCATTCGGTGCGCTCACGCAAGTGCGCCTGGGTGACCACGTGTCGGTGCGTGCCGTGCGTCGACACGGCGTCGAGACCGAGCGCCAGGAGCTCGGGTTCACGCCTCGCCATGCGCAACGCAACGGTTGGCACCTGTGGGACCGACCCGGTGCCGTCGTCGAGGTGTATGTCGACGGCGACACGCGGGGGCTCTCGGTAGCCGAGAGCGCCGAGGTGATGGGCCACCACGTGTGGGTCGGCCGCGGGGTCGAGGGTGGATGTCCTGGCTCGCTCGAGTCGATGGCCGTGTCGAACGATTCGCTCTGCCCGCGCGATGTCGCGGTGCACTCGGCGCAGCTCGTCGGTCGGGTTGGTGCTCTCGGGCTCACCGCTTGGCCGGAGTGAGCCTCGCTCAGCGGCGACGGTGAAGGACGTAGAGCGCGATCGTGTACGACAGTCCGCACACCACGCACATCACCCCGGAGGCGCCAGGACCGTTCCCCCGCGCGATCTCCACGATCGCGCCGGTGATCGCCGCGCAGGCGACCGCGAGCCCGGCGACCGCAGTGGCGTCGCGGTCGAGCGCGCGCTGCCGTTCGTCGCCGCCGGCCCGCATGATGGCGGCGACGTCACCCGACCCGCCGGCCCAGATGTACGCACCGATCGCACAGGCGACATAGAAGACGCCAAGAACGACAGCGATCGCCACGTCGTCAGCGATGAGCGACGCTGCTACGGCATCGAACACGCGTCAGAGGTGACTGAGGTCCTTCGTGTTGGAGGGCACCTCTTGCGAGCGAGGCTCCTCCTCGCGAGCCGTCACTGGTTCGAGCGTCGGAACCCGGTCGAGGTGATCGGTCCACCGCAGCAGCGGAGGCATGATCACGAGGGCGTAGGCGAGCGCGATCACGACGTCGAGGGCAACCACGATGCCGAACTCGCTGAGCAGAGGCATCGGCGACAACGCCAGCACCGCAAAGCCGCCGATCAGGGTGAGGCCAGACGCGACGAACGCGCGGCCGATGCGCGGCAGACCTCTCGTCGCAGCGTCTTCGGGGCTCCGCCCGTTCCGTCGTTCCTCGAAGTAGCGGGCCTCGAGCAACACGGTGAACTCGGTGGCGATGGCGATGACGAGGGGCGCCGCAACCGTCGTCAAAGGGGTGAGCTCGAACCCCAGCGCCCAGATGACGAAGGTCGATGTGCCGACGGCGATCGCGATCGGAACCAGCGGGAGGATCGCACGCGGGCGGAGCCTGCCGCGCGCGACGAGCCACAACGCGACCATCGCCAGAGCCGCCAGGGTGAGCCGGCTCCGGTTCGCCTCCATCCCGTGCACCAGCTCGATGCCGATGACCGCCAAGCCTGACGGCGTGGCAGTGACACCCTCCGGCGGGGCCAGATCACCGCGCAAGTCGGCTTCGATCGACTCGATCAGCCGGTTGCGGTCCGTGAGTGAGATCGCGCCGACCGGGAAGACGAGGTTCGCGGCATGGTGGTCTGAGCTCACGAGCGATGAGGCGATGTCACGAGGAGCGATGTCGAGCAGGGTGCGCTCGTCGTTCCCATTCGGGACGATGCCGACGACATCAGCCGCGATGCCGGGCATGCTCGCGGCCTGCACGAGCTGGCCGGGATGACGCTGGAGCTCCTCGGTCTGCAGGCGGTACATCCACGCGACGACGTCGTCCGAAGTGACGTCGTCGGCTTCGATCAGGATCCCGAGCTCGTCGGAGAAGCCGATGGAGCTCCGCAGGGCCGTGAGCTCTCGCACTGCGGTGCTGGTCGGTGAGACCCAACGCTCGGGCTGGGTCTCGATCGGCATGCGGCCCTCGACCACGAACCCCGCTGCGGCGACGACCACTCCGATCGACAACACCGCGATCACAGGTGCGCGACCCAGCGTCGTGAGCCGGCGAACCCCCCGCTCGATGAGACCCGTTCGCCCCGCGCTCGCGGCGACGGGTCGCGGTCGGCGTCGGTCCAACAGCAGCAGGATGGTCGCGGGCAGGAGCACTGCCGCGACGACGAGCACCACGACCCCGATGCCCAGCAGCAGGCCGAAGTCGCGGATCATCGGGACCGGCG
>DATKAS010000437.1:0-22256 GCA_035497855.1 Acidimicrobiales bacterium | reverse complement strand
GAACCCGTACCTCGCGTTCGCCGGGATCATCGCGGCGGGGCTGCACGGCATCGAGCACGACCTCGACCCCGGCTCGCCCTTCGAGGGCAACGCGTACGAGTCCACCGACGTGCCCCGCATCCCGTCGACGCTCGTCGAGGCGATCGACCTGTTCGAAGGATCCGAGCTCGCGAGCAAGGCGTTCGGCGATGACGTGCATCACCACCTCCTGAACACCGCGAGGCAGGAATGGGAGGCGTTCAACCAGCACGTCACCGACTGGGAGCTCCGCAGGGGCTTCGAACGGCTGTAGACAGGCACGATGCGCCCGCTCATCGCCGTCACGACCCGTCTCGTCGCTCGCGACCAGCAGCAGGGCACCCGAGCCGATGCCCTGGTCTGCTCGAGGCGCTACCTCGATGCCGTCCGCCGTGCCGGCGGACAGGAAGCCGCGATGCTCGAGGTGCCTCTGAGCGACGAGGAAGCCGACGAGGTCGTCGTTCGCTTCGACGGGCTCGTGCTGATCGGCGGTGCCGACGTCGATCCGGCCCGCTACGGCGCCACACCCCACGAGACGGTGTACGGCGTGCAGTCAGATGTCGACGACTTCGACATCGCGCTCGCACGCGCGGCAGTGCGCAACGGCACGCCGACGCTCGCGATCTGCCGCGGGGTGCAGGTGCTCAACGTCGCGCTGGGCGGCACCCTCATCCAGCACCTCCCCGACGTGGAAGGCCGCCACGAGCATCGCGACGGCGTGCTCCACGAGGTCGACCTGAAGCCGGGCTCGAGGGCGGCTGACGCGATGGGCACGACGCGCCCGATGTGCTCCTCGTTTCACCACCAAGCCATCGACCGGCTCGCGCCGGGGCTCGTCGAGACCGGATGGGCCGGTGACGGCACGATCGAGGCCGTCGAAGCCGAGGGCGCTTCGTGGATCGTCGGGGTGCAGTGGCATCCCGAGGACACGGCGGCGGACGATCCGTTCCAGCAGCGCCTGTTCGACGCGCTCGTCGAGCACGCCCGACCGTGACCGCACCGCGGGCCGAGCGGCCCGACATGACCGACTACGGCGTGCCCCGCGACCTCGCCGATGCGCTGCCGTGGTCGTGGGCGGAGGAGCGGCTGCTGCGCAACCGCAACTACTGGGTCGTCACCGCGAGCGCGAAGGGCCGGCCGCACGCGCTCCCCGTGTGGGGGGTCTGGTTGCCCGACTCGTCGACGTTCGCGTTCTCGTGCTCGCCGAACGCGAGAAAGGCGCGCAACATGCGCGCCAACCCGCAGGTCGCGTTCACGATCGACGACACGGTCGAGTGCGTGTCAGTCGAGGGCGTGGCGCGCGAGCTGCCCGTTGATCGTCAGCAGGCAGTCGCGCAGACCTACGCCGCGAAGTACGAGCCCGACCCGGTGAAGCAGGCCGAGATGGTCACGTTCGTCACGAGCCACTCGATGTGGGAGGTCGTCCCGCAGCGCGCCTTCGCCGTCATCGAGCGTGAGGACGAATTCGCGCAGCGGGCGACCCGCTGGGTTTGGTGACCCCGTCAGCTCCCTGTCGTGGCCGCGCCCGAAGAGCTCGAACCGCCGCCTGCCGCGGGTGAGCCCGGCGGCGGCGGATAGCTGGGCGGCGTCTCCTGAGCCGGGAGCTTGTCGTAGATCGTGACCGCCCCGTTCGGGTCGAAGACCTTCAGGTCCGATGTCCACTTGCCGAGGAAGTACCGCTTCCCTCCGTCGACGAACTGCATCATGCCCTTGCCTTCTTTGCGGATCTCGTCTTGGCCGGTCGCGTTCGGATCCCACCAGATCTCGGTGAAGTCGTCGATGCCGTAGTAGTCCGGCTTCTCCGGCCAGAGCCCGTGATCGCCATAGGTGATCGTGGCGGCCGTCAGAGGCTCCTGGGCCGCAGGTGCTCCCGCGAACAGGCCCTCCTGGAACGTCTGGGTCGTGAGGTGCGGGCCCGCCGCTTGCAAACCGGCGAAGAACAGTGCGGGCTGCGGGTAGAGCACGCCGTAGGTGTCGTCGGCCGGCGCGAGCCCTCCGAAGTACCAGGTGTGCAAGTCGTACTGCTTCACGATGTCCGGGGAGACACGCGCTGTGAGCGAGCTGATGCCGAACGCGTGTTGCCACTGCTGCTGGTCATACGTGCGCCCGAACGCGTTCGTGTCGACGAGCACCGAGCCGCCGTAGACCCACTCGGGGAAGTAGTTCTGCTTCGTCGCTTCCTCGGTGAAGATCTTTGGCGCGATCGGGTCAGCGGTGAGGATCACCGTGGTCACGCCGCCGGCCTTGAGCTTCTGGATCACGCCCGAGGCCTGCTCTTGCAGCGTCGCGGGGTCGAGCGTGTACGGGATCTGCTGGGACAGGTCGACGCCGCCATCGGCGAGCTGCTTCTTCAGGTCCGCGGCATCCTGCTCCGCGGGGCTCCCAGGGGTGTCGATGAAGATCTGCCCGAACACACGCTGCTTCGACTGGAAGGCGGTGTCACCGGCGAACTGCGCCGGCTTCCCGTTGAGCTTCTTCGTCACGTACTCCGCGAGCTGCAGACGGGTCTGATCGCCACTGGCGACGATGGGGAAGACGGTGGGTGAGGGATCGGGGATGTCAGGGCAGCCCAGGCAGATGACGCCACGAGCCTTGATCTCCTCGGTCCACGCAGGTGCGAGCGCGGGGCCGCCCCACACGGCGAACGCACCCATCTCCTCGACGGCCTTCACGGCGTCGGCGCGAGCAGCGGTCGCGTTGTCGGATGTGCCCGATGCGTTCAGGAACTTCAGCACGACCTTGCGCCCGTACGTCTGGTAGAGCGAGTTCATCATGTCGGTGTAGTCCTGGTACGTCTGCTGGTACTGCGCCGCCGTGTCGTCGTTCTTGATGGCGGCCGTGATGAAGTCGAGGATCGGATCCGAGTCGGGCGCGATGTACACGACGACGGTGATCGAGTCAGCGGTGACACCGGGCGCGGTCGCACCCCCGTTGTCCGCCACGTTCGCGTAGCAGGGCTGCGCGTAGTAGTCCGGGATCTTCAGCCGGCCCGTCGTGGTGTCACACGAGTCCATGAAGGTGAGGTCGGTGCGACCCGCCGCCTTCGCGTCGTTGTATTGGATCGCGTTCCGGTCCGCCCCCGGGATCGGACCACCGTTCGCGGCAGTCGTGCCGGCGGCGGCAGTCCCGCCCGCGCCGGTCGTGCCCGCGCTCGCGGCGCCCGTTGTGTTCGCCGCGTTGCCGTTGTCGTCGTTCCCACCACTCGCGAAGATCAAGATCCCGGCGATGATCGCGATGACCGCGACGATCGCGATCAGCGGGCCGTAACGGCGCCACGGGTTGCTTGACTTCGTCGGAGTGTCCCCGCTGCTCGGTTGCATGGACGTTCCCCCCTGTGTCTCTGCTCGATTAGGTCGCGGAGCCGACGGCTCCTGAACGCTCGATCGCGTCCGTGGTGGTGCCGAGGTAGGACTCCACGACCTGCGGTGCGGCGAGCACCTCGGTCGGGTCACCGGTCGCGATGACGGCCCCCTGATCCATCGCGACCATCCGGTCGGAGACCGACCGGAGAAGTGGCATGTCGTGCTCGATCACGACGAGGCTCGCGCCCGTCTCGTCGCGGATGCGCAGCAGCACGGGCACGAGTGCCTCGACTTCCCTCTGGGCGATGCCACTCGACGGCTCGTCGAGCAGGATCACCGAGGGGCGGTGCGCGAGCAGGCATGCGAGACCGACGACGCGCTTGGTGCCGGTCGAGAGCTCACGCGTGAACTTCGTTCGGTGGATGCCGAGCCCGAGCAGGTCGACGAGCTCGCGGACGCGAGCCTCGATCTGCCGCTCGGAGTCGTAGGCGTTCGGCAGGTGCAGCGCTGCGGAGATCGGGTCGCGCACCTTGATCCACCGCTCGCACGCGACCGCGATCGTCTGCTCGACGGTGAGCGACGAGAACAGCGCGGCGTCTTGGAACGACCGGCCGAGGCCGTGCTCGGCGCGCCCCGCTGGTCCCATCGAGGTGACGTCGTGACCGCCGAGGAACACGCGGCCGCCGTCGGCCCGGAGGTATCCCGAGATCAGATCGAACAGCGTCGTCTTCCCCGCCCCGTTCGGACCGATGATGCCGAGCACCTCGTGCGCGTACACCTCGATGCTCACGTCGGTGACCGCGCGGTTGCCGCCGAACGAGATCGACACGTTGGACGTCGACAGCAACGGCTGGGCGCTGCGGTCGATCACCCGCGCCGGACGCTCCTCCACCTCGACCACGTCGCCGTTCGTCTCGGCGGCGGCCTCGAGCCTGTTCGACGCGCCCTCGATGAACACTGAACGCACGAGATCGGGGCGCTCGAGCAGCTCTGCCGTGGGGCCGTGGAAGCGGATCTGCCCGCGCTCCATGAAGTACGCCGTGTCCGCCACGGTGAGCGCCAGGTTCACGGACTGCTCGACGAGGATGATCGTCGTGCCGGCCTTGCGCAGCTCTTCGATGAGCGGGAGCAGCTGCGCGACCACGACAGGAGCGAGGCCCAGCGACAGCTCGTCGATCATCAGCAAGCGCGGCTTCGAGAGGAACGCCATGCCGAGCGCGAGCATCTGCTGCTGGCCGCCCGACAGGTTCCCGGCGGCTTCCCAACGACGCTCGGCGAGCACGGGGAAGAGAGCGAGCACTCGGTCGATGCCTTCCTCGGTCGCCGCCTTGTCGTGGCGATGCAGCCACGACGCGATGCGCAGGTTCTCGTCGACGGTCAGGTTCAAGAACACTCCCTGCCCACCCGGCACTTGGCGGATGCCGAACGCCGCGATCTCGTTCGGCGGAGCGTGGGTCATCTCGCGCCCGTCGAAGATGACCGTCCCCTTGTCGGCCTCGACCACACCCGAGATCGCCTTGAGCAACGTCGACTTGCCCGCACCGTTCGTGCCGAGCAGCGCGACACACGTGCCCTCGTCGACCTCCATGTCGACGTCGAACAGCACTTGCACGCTGCCGTACGAGACCTGCAGGCCGCGGACGAGCAGCAGCTTCGCCCTGCCATGCGCCCGCTCGTACGCGACCTCCGAGCGAGCCGCCGTCGCCCGCCACACATCCGCGATGTCGGCGTTGATCGTGTTCTTCGTGGTGGCGAGGATGAGACCGCCGACGAGGAAGAGCGGCGTCATGAGAAGCATGCCGGGGCGCAGCCCGACGTGGTCGCCGACGTAGCCGATGATCGGGAGGATGATCAGGCCGGGGATGATCCAGAGCGACGCGACGGAGAAGCCCATCGACCGCGCTCGGGGCGGGATCGCGAGGCTGAGCGCTGCGAAGATCCCTGGAGCGAGGATCGCGCCCATCCCGGTGATCACGAAGTTCACGACGATCGTGACCCAGAGGTACGGGGCGAGAGCGAAGATCGCGAGACCGACGCAGATGACGAAGGCGACACGCGAGAGCAACCGCAGGATCGCAGCGGCCCCACCCTTTGCCATCACGCGCGTCGCGAGGCGCGCGCCGAAGACGAGACCGACGAGCTGCGCCGGCTCGACGCAGGCGGCGATGATGCCTCGGGCGCGGTCATCCAGGTTGAAGATCTGCTCGTAGAGCAGCGCGGCGAGCACCGAGAAACCGATGAGCGACACGGCGAGGAACGGCAGCGCGTACCAGATGCGACGGAGGCTGTCGATCTTCCACACGATGCGCCACGACTCCGCGAAGCTCGGCCGAGCCTCCTCCGTCTGCGCCGCGTCCTCGCTCGCCCCAGCCGCCCGGCGCTCGAACACGCCGCGCTTGGGCTCCTTGAGGCGCCACGCGAGCACCACGAAGATCAGGGTCGGGAACGTGAAGATGATGAACGGCCAGCGCCATCCCCACTCGTAGGCGATGAGGCCCGCCGTGAGCGGACCGATGATCGCCCCGACAGCGTTCGCGGCGCGGTGGAACGAGTAGATGCGCGGACGCGTCGGGATGTCGTAGTAGTCGGCGATGAGCGAGTTGTGGGTCGGGTCGACGACGGCCTTCCCGATGCCCGAGCCCGCACGCGCGATGCCGAGGACGACGACCGTCCACGCGAGCCCGGTGAGCAGGCTGAAGAACGCCCACGCGAGCGCGCCGACCCATGTGATGAACACCCGGTTGTGCCGGTCGGACAACGACGCGATCGGGATCTGCAGCGCGAGCGCGACGACGCTCACGGCACCGATGAGCGCGAGCAGGCCGGTGAGGTTCAGCCCGAAGGCGTCGCGGATGTTCGGGACGAGCACGCCGAACGCGGTGCGGTCGAGCTCGTCGACCGCGTTCAGGCCGAAGAGCACCAGGATCGGGTAGATCGCCGCCCCGGCGGTCATCCCGTACAGCCACTTGCGGATGCCCTGGGGCTTCTTGAGCAGCGGCCTCGTCATCAGTCGACCGCCACCCTCGGGATCGGCGTGTCCTCGGGCTCCGGCAGCATGGGCGGCGCGGGGATCGGCGCGTCCGGCTCGGTGGTCGCGAGCCCCGGAGCGACGACGTCGTGCGCCGTCGCGACCCGCGCGAGCCATCGGTCGCGCAGCCGGTAGTAGAGGCCGCCCAGACCACTCGGGAGGATGAGGAGCACGAGCAGCACACCGACACCGCTCGCCAGGATCTGCCAGCGCACTGGCAGGAGGTTCCCGAGGCCGATCCAGTATGCGGCGCCGATGATCGCCCCGATCGGCGCCGTGACGCCGCCGATGATCACGTACGTGAGGATCAGCAGGTTCTGAAACGGAGCGATCGCATCGGGGTCGATCCCCTGCTGCTGGTGGGCATACAAGCAGCCGGCGAGACCAGCGAGCGCTCCCGAGAGGGCGAAGGCGACGAGGCGCACACGGGTTGCGTGCAGGCCATACGCCTCTGCGGCGCGCTCGTTGTCGCGCAGCGCCATGAACGCACGTCCCGTGCGGCTGTCGTGGATGCCCTTCACGAGGAAGAGGCAGATCACGAGCACCGCGAACACGACGTAGTACATCGAGGCCGTCGAGGTGAGGTCGATCTTCCCGAACAACGGCCTGCGGGGGACGCGTCCGTCGGGCACCCAGCCGAAGTACTTCGGGTTGAGGAGGTAGGACGTCGTCGCCAAGGAGAACGCGAGGGTGGCGACAGCCAGGTAGAAGCCCCGCCGTCGTAACGCAGGAAGCCCGACGAGCGCCGCGACCACGCCACCGACGACGAAGCCGAGGACGAGCGAGAGACTCATGTCCCAGCCCCACGCGATCGTTGCCTTCGCACCCACCGTCGCGCCGATGGCGAAGAACGCGATCTGACCGAGCGAAACCTGCCCGGCCCAGCCCGTGAGCACGACGACCGAGAGACCGAGCACCGCGTACACGCCGACGGTCGCGAGCTTGTAGGTGCGGTCGACGGAGAGGATCTGTGGCAGGACGAGCACGGTCGCGGTGATGAGCGCGATCGATCCCCACTTCGCAAAGCGCACGACGGGGATGCGACTGACCTCCTCGGGGATCGGCCGGACGTCGTCCGCGTTTCGCCACGTCGAGACGTCGGCCTCGTCGACCCGCGACGAGCCGCGGCGCGTCAGCATCAGGGCGACGATGATGACCACGGCCAAGATCGGGTCGATGAGGAACGGGCTCGACGCCGCGAAGCCGACGGCCACTTCGAGGATGCCGAGCGCGATCGCGTTCGCTGCGATGGCGAGCAGGTTGGTCATGCGGCCGAGCACGAGCGCGGCGAGCGCCCGGAGGAGCACCCCGATGGTGAGGGCCCCGCCGATCGGCAGGCCGAGGATGCCGGCCCGGCAGAAGATGGCGATGAACGCGAGCAGCGAGGCGACCGACCACACCATCGTCTGCAGCCGCTTCACCGGGACGCCGAGCAGAGAGGCCCGGTCGGCGCTGTCCGCGCTCGCCCGGACGGCCACTCCGACATCGCTCCACCGCAGAAAGGCAGCGAGGGCAATGAGAGCGAGGGGAGCAGCGACCATCGCGATCACATCGTTCGCGTCGAACACGACGACGCCGATCGAGAAGTGGAGCGAGAACGGCGGGTCGAGCCTCTTGCCGAGGAGCGGAAAGTCCGCTCCCCAGAACCTCGGCATCAAGATCGCAGTGGCGAGCAACAGCTGCGAGAGGCCCAACGACGCCACGGTGAGGAGCAGTCGCGGCGCCTTGAAGAACCGCCGGATGATCGCGAGCTCGACGACCGCGCCGAGGGCGAGCGCGGCGATCACGCCGACCGGCACGGCGATCAGATAAGGCCACCCCCAGGCCGACATCAGCATCACGATGAGGACCACGGGGATGGTCCCCATGTCGGCCTGGGCGAAGTTGATGAAGCGGTTCGACCGGTAGGTCAACGCCATGCCGAGCGCGATCAGAGCGGTGAGCAGGCCGATGATCAGTCCGCGCACGAAGATGCCGAGCGGCACTCCGAAGAAGATCTGCTGGAAGGCGACGATGCCGGCCGCGAGGAGGTACGGCGTCGCTCGGTCCAGGTCGAAGGACGGGCGCGTCCACGAGCGCGCCAATGTTCCTGTGGTCACCGACCCCCCACGCCGGCCTCCGCCGGGCGCGCCGACCTCATGACCTGCTCGACCCCCCCGATCGAATGGTTGCGCAGAACATAGTGGGGCCGCGCGCTCACGGAGCGGTCGTCGGCATTTGTCAAGTACCTGTCACGAGCCTCACAAGCCGAGGCCGATGCGCAGCACCCTGTCCTTCACGAACGTGGGCGTCAGCCGTTGGGCGAGCAGGATCGCTTGCGCGTCGAGTCCGACCAGGTAGCGGCTCCGCGGAGAGCGGGAGGCCAAGGCTCCGGCGATCACCCGGGCGCAGAGCTGCGGGTCGCCCATCATCGGCTCCATCAGGCGCTGGCTCTGCAACGAACGACGGTACGCGGCGCCGTGCCGCGAGCCTTCCGCCTCGCGACGATCGACGTCGCGCTGGAACTCCTCCCAGATGCCGGTCTTGAAGCCGCCCGGCTCGACGAGCACCACCTTCACTCCGTCGGATGCGACCTCGACTCGCAGCGCGTCGGACAACGCCTCGAGGGCGTGCTTCGCGCCGGTGTAGTGGCCGGCGAACGGCATCGTGGCGAGGCCCGCGATCGAGGACACGTTGACGATGCGCCCTCCTCCGGCGGCTCGCATCCCCGGGAGCGCGAGCCGGGCGAGCCGCATCGGCGCGTGCACCATCGTCTCGAACAGCGCCCGTGCCTCGTCGTCGCCGACGTCCTCGACGGCACCCGTGAGCGCGTACCCCGCATTGTTCACGAGCCCGAAGAGATCGAGATCTGCGATGACCTTCTCGCACTGCGCGGCATCGGTGACGTCGAGCAGGACCGTCTCGACCTCGACCCCCGCCGCCCGCGCGGCCTTGTGCACGACCTTCGCCTTCTCGGCCGAGCGCACCGACCCGATCGACACGAACCTCCGCTTGGCGACCTCGACGGCCGTGGCGAGCCCGATGCCGGAGTTCGCGCCGGTCGTGAGGACCAGTCGCTCAGTCATCCGGGAGCACGACGTCGACGCCGGCAGCCTTCCCGAGCGCCACGATGTCGTCGATGATGTCGTCGAGCATGTCCCACAGGTCGGGGACGAGCTCCCGGCAGCTCACCAACCCGAAGTCGAGCGTGTTCAGGTAGCTCTGCACGGTGATGTTGAGGCCCTGGCCGTCGACGATCGTCGAGACCGGGTAGTAGTGCACGAGCTTCGCCCCTGCCGTGTACAGCGGCTCGCGCGGTCCGGGGACGTTCGAGATGACCAGGTTGACCGGCGTGCCGAACCGACCGCTGAGTCGAGTCGCGGTGCGCATCGCTTGCGCGAACACGGCGGGCGGTGGGAACGACGCGAAGTCCGTGAGCGTGTCCGCGGGCACCGCGTCGAACAGCCGCTTGGCGTCGCCCATCGCGTCGTGCACACGGCTCACGCGCTTGACCGGGTCGGGCTCGTCCGTGGGGAGCGACGCGAAGATCGCCGACACCCGGTTCGTCCACTTCTCGGTCTCTTCCCCCGTGCGGATCGACACGGGCACCATCGACACGAGTGGCGCGTCGGGCAGCGCGCCCTGACGATCGAGCCACGTGCGCAGACCGCCGGCGCACACCGCCATCACGACGTCGTTGACGGTCGCACCCAGCGAGGTCTTGATCGCCTTGATCGCGTCGAGCGGCACCGAACGGAACGCGAAGCGGCGGTGCGGTGTGATGGTCGCGTTGAACGGCGTCTTCGGCGCGACGAGCGACGGTGGCGGGCCGAGCTGCTCGCCTTCGGGCACGCGTGGACGCCCCGCGTTCAACAGCGCGCCGAGCGGGCCCCGGAGGTTGGCGCGGGCTTGGTTCGCTGCGCCGACGAGCGCGGGGTTGCGCGTCGCCTTGCCGAGCTCGCGCACAGTTCGGGTCGTGAGGAGCATGGCTCGGCCGGGCTTGCGCACCAGCGACACCGATGCCCGCATGATCATCTCGCCATCACTCGGCACCCGATCGCCCTGCCACTCGGTGTCCGGCGGATCGATCCAGTCCCCTTCGGGATCGCTGTCGAGCATCATCGTGAGCAGCTCGGCACCCGACGCTCCGTCGATCGTGGCGTGGTGCAGCTTGGTGAGGATCGCGAACCGGTCGTCGGGCAGCCCTTCGATCACGTGTGACTCCCACAGCGGACGGCTGCGGTCGAGCGGACGTCCGATGATGCGCGACACGAGCTCGGCCAGCTGCTGGTCCGAGCCCGGTGGGGGCAACGCGTTGTGGCGCACGTGGAAGTCGAGGTCGAAGTCGGGGTCCTCGATCCAGAACGGATGGTCGAGGCCGAACGGCACGACGCGCAGGCGCCGCCGCAGCGGCTCGAGGAGATGGAGGCGACGCTCGATCTGCTCCCTCCACGCGACATACGGGTCGTAGCTCGGATCGTCTGGCCTCTCGTAGATGGAGAGGCCTGAGACGTGACCGAACTGCGACCCGGTCTCCATGTAGAGGAACGACGCGTCGAGCCCAGACAGCTGCTTCATCCCGACGACACTACGGCCCCCTCATCGGGGAGTCACCAGGTGTCGCGGGGTGATCGTCGCCTACGAGAGCGGCCTCGTCCGCCCCGGCGGCTGATGGTTGCGGTTCCCCACCCGTCGGGGTTTGATCGAAGCATGACGATGACCGAGAGCCCGGCCGCCCACCTGCTCGGCTGGGATTGCATCGAGTTCTGGGTCGGCAACGCGCGCACGACCGCCGGGTTCTTGATGTCGGCGTTCGGGTTCCACTGCACCGCGTACGCCGGGCCCGAGTCGGGAGTCCGCGACAAGGCGAGCTATGTGCTCGAGCAGGGCGACATCCGCCTCGTGGTGTCGGGCGCGCTCGACGCCGGCTCCCCCATCGCCGACCACGTCCGCCGGCACGGCGACGGAGTGCACGACCTCGCCTGGCTCGTGAACGACGCCGACGCGGCGTACGCGGCCGCGGTGCTGCGCGGCGCGCGGCCGGTGCGCGAGCCGTGGTCCGAGCAGGACGAGCACGGCGTGCTTCGACTCGGGCAGGTCGCCGCGTACGGCGACACCGTCCACACGTTCGTCGATCGCAGCCGCTATCGCAGCGAGCTGCTCGAGCCTGGCTACCACGATGACAACCTGCCGAACCCGACCGTCGGTCCTCGTGTCGGCCTCACCCGCATCGATCACGTCGTCGGCAACGTCGAGCAAGGCCGCCTGGATGACTGGGTCCGGTTCTACGCAGAGGTGATGGGCTTCAGCCAGCTGCAGCACTTCGACGACGACCAGATCTCGACGGAGTACTCGGCGCTGATGTCGACCGTCGTGTGGGACGGCTCGAAGATCGTGATGCCGATCAACGAGCCTGCGGACGGCCTCAAGAAGAGCCAGATCCAGGAGTACATCGAGCACTACGACGGCCCGGGCGTGCAGCACATCGCGATGCGCACCGATGACATCATCGCGACGGTGCAGGCGCTGCGCGACCGCGGCGTGCGGTTCATGCGGGTGCCCTCGACCTACTACGTCGAGGCGCGGGAGCGGCTCGCCGGCGTCGACCTCCCCTGGGACGACATCGAGCGGCTCAACATCCTCGTCGATCGCGACCACGAGGGGCACCTGCTGCAGATCTTCACCGAGACGATCACCGACCGACCGGCCGTGTTCTTCGAGATCATCGAACGGGCCGGAGCGAAGGGATTCGGTGAAGGCAACTTCAAAGCGCTCTTCGAGGCGATCGAGCGCGACCAGGCACGGCGCGGGAACCTCTAGCCATGCCTCCGTATCGACGGGTCGGCGACATCCCGAGGAAGCGTCACACGCTGCACCGAGTCGACGGACAGGTCGCAGCGGAAGAGCTGATGGGTGAAGAGGGCTTCTCAGCGGCGTCGTCGTTGCTCTACCACCGCCACTCCCCCTCGGCGCTGACGTCGATCGAGGGCGTCGAGGCACCCGAACCGGTGTTCACGGCGAACTCGCCGCTGCAACCGCACCACCTCCGTACCGGCGATCTCGGTTCGGGCGCGTCGAACGACCCGGTGCTCGGCCGTCGGTACCTGCTCGGCAACGACCAGATCGCCATGGCGTTCGCGAAGGTGTCCGAGTCGTCACCGCTGTACCGCAACGCGACGGGCGACGAGCTCGTGTACCTCCACGCGGGCGCCGCAGTGCTCGAGTCGGTCTTCGGGCGCTTGGACGTCCGCGAGGGCGACTACGTGGTGATCCCGAGCAGCACCACGCACCGGTGGCTGCTCGATGCACAGATCGAGCTCCTCGTGTTCGAGGCGCGCGGCCACGTCGACCTCCCTCGCAAGTACCTCACCGAGCGCGGGCAGCTGCTCGAAGGCGCGCCCTTCAGCGAGCGCGACCTCCGCGGACCGGACGGCGAGCCGCTCGTCGTCGAGGAGGAGGACGTGCCGGTGCTCGTTCGCACGCGGGGAGGGATGAGCCGCCACGTGCACGCGCATCATCCGTTCGACGTCGTCGGTTGGGATGGGTGCAACTACCCGTTCGCGCTGTCGATCCACGACTTCGAGCCGATCGTCGGGCGCGTCCATCAGCCGCCGCCTGTGCACCAGACGTTCGCGGGGCCCGGCGTCGTGTTCTGCAGCTTCGTGCCGCGCCTGTACGACTTCGACCCGAACGCGGTCAAGGTGCCGTACCACCACTCGAACGTCGACTCCGACGAGGTGCTCTTCTACGCGGGCGGCGACTTCATGAGCCGCGCCGGATCGGGAATCGGGAGGGGATCGATCAGCCTGCATCCCGCGGGGTTCGTGCACGGTCCGCAACCCGGATCGCGCGAGAGGAGCGAGGACAAGGATCGCACCGAGGAGCTCGCGGTGATGATGGACACGTTCAAGCCGCTCGGTCTCACCGACGCCGCTCGGTCGGTCAGCGATCCCACCTACCCCTGGTCCTGGGCGCGGCGTGCCTGACGGCGCTGACTTCCCGCTCGAAAACTTGCCGTTCGGTGTGGCCTCGGTGCGGGGAGGCGCGCCTCGGGTCGTGAGCCGCATCGGCGAGCACGTCGTCGATCTGGTCGCCGCAGGTGTCGCTGTCGATCTGACCTCGCAGCCGAGCTTGAACGCACTCATGTCGTCGGGACGCGACGTCCGATCAGAGGTCGCCGAGCTCCTTGATGGCGCCCAGCCGCGAGACGACGTTCTCGTGCCGGTCGATGAATGCGAGATGCGGCTCCCGTTCGAGGTCGCGGACTACGTCGACTCGTACTCCTCCATCCACCACGCGACCAACCTCGGGAGGATCCTGCGGCCCGACAGCGAGCCGCTGATGCCGAACTGGCGGCACATCCCGGTCGCCTACCACGGGCGCGCCGGATCGGTTGCCGTCTCCGGCACACCGGTTGCGAGGCCGATCGGGATGCTCGCCGGCGATCCTCCATCATCAGGGCCGAGCCGCGCGCTCGACATCGAGCTCGAGCTCGGCACCGTGATCGGACGGGGTGGCACTCGGATCGGCCCCGACGATGCCGACGCTCACGTGTTCGGCTTCGTGTTGCTGAACGACTGGTCCGCGCGCGACATCCAGGCCTACGAGTACCAGCCGCTCGGCCCGAACCTCGGGAAGAGCTTCGCGACGACGATCTCCCCCTGGGTCGTGACCCTCGACGCGCTGCGACCGTTCCTCGTCGAAGCGCCCGAGCAGGATCCTCCCGTCGACTCCTACCTCCGCGCCACCAGGGAGTGGGGCCTCGATCTCACGCTTGTCGTGGAGCTCAACGGCCATGCGATCTGCACCACCGGGTTCGCCGACATGTACTGGACGTTCGCGCAGCAGCTCGCGCACATGACCGTCAACGGCGCCGCTGCCCGCACCGGCGACCTGATCGGTTCGGGCACGGTCTCGGGACCGAGCGCCGGCGAGCGCGGCAGCCTCATCGAGATCACGTGGCGAGGCCGCGACCCGATCACCCTGCCCGACGGCTCCACCCGCACCTTCCTCGAGGACGGCGACACCGTCACCCTTCGAGGCTGGGCCGGCGGCGCCGGACGTCCCCGCATCGGCTTCGGCGAAGCGACCGGCACGATCGTCCCCGCCCCTGCATCCCCTCACCACCCCCCAGCGTTCTCGCGCGGATAACCCGCCACTTCTGGCGGGATTCTCCGCTCGGTTCGGGAGCGGGCCGGAATGTCGCACCCTCCTGGCACGATCCGGCCATGGCGGACGGAACCGGCGGGTACTTGGCGAGGCAGCTCGGGCTCATCACGCTCGAGCAGTCGATCGAGTGCGGGATGAGCTCACGGACGCGGGAGCGACGGCTCGCAGCGGGACTTTGGGAACGCATGCACCAGCGCGTGTATCGATCGCTCGCCTATCCGACATCGCACGAACAACGGCTCCTCGCGGCCGCCCTCGCGGGAGGCCCGACTTCCGCCGTATCTCACTACGCGGCAGCAGACACACTCGGCGTCGAACGGTTCGAGTCGAAGCTCGTCGAGCTGAGCGTTCAGCAGCACCGGCACCTCGAGCTCACCGGTGGGCGGGTCCATCGCATCGCCGATCTCACGCCCGCAGACATCATGATGGTGGGGCCGATTCCGGTCACCACCTACGCGCGCACGTTGGTCGATCTCGGCGCGGTGGCCCGGCCGTGGCTCGTGCGCCACGCCCTCGAGCAATGGGTGCGCGATCGGCAGGTCACGATTCCACAGGTGCGGGCGACCCTCGATCGAGTCGCGCGCCGCGGTCGTGCCGGTGCTGGCGTCCTCCGGGAGATCCTCGACACGCGGGCACTCGGCCTCGACGCGAGCGACGGCGATGCTGAGGTCGTGCTCGCGGAGGCGCTGCAGGCCATCGGAGCGCCGCGACCGGTGTTCCACTTCCTCATCCAGGCAGGCCTCGGCCAGGTGTACGAGATCGACTTCGCGTATCCCGAGGCGATGCTGTTGATCGAGGTCGACGGCTACTCGACGCACACCACGCCCGACGTGTTCGAGTCAGATCGCGTCCGCGACAACCTCCTCACCGACCTCGGGTACATGGTGCGTCGCTACTCCCGCCGGCGCGTGCTGCGACATGCACATGTCGTCGCGGCAGAGATCGACGAGTGCCGCCAGATGCGCTCTGCGGCCGCGTCCTGAGGTTCCAAGCGGAGAATCCCGCCAGAACTGGCGGGTTATCCGCGCGAGAACGGCTGGGGGCTGGGGGGGTCGGGGTCAGTCGACTTCGGCGACGAGCTCGATCTCGACGGCGATGTCGAAGGGCAGCGCGGCCATGCCGACCGCAGAGCGGGCGTGCTTGCCCGCTTCCTCGCCCCAGATCTCGACGAAGAGGTCGGAGGCGCCGTTGATCACCGCGGGCGTGTTGTTGAACTCGGGCGCGGTGTTGACCATGCCGAGGACCTTCACGATGCGACGGACATGATCGAGGCCCACCGCCGCGTCCATCGTGGCGAGGATGCAGATCGCGGTCTGTCTCGCCGCCTCGACCGCCTCCTCGACCGTGAGGTCGTGACCGACCTTGCCTCGGATGTACTTGCCGCCGCCGAGGTCAGGGCCGTGGCCGCTCACGAAGAGCAGGTTGCCGACCTTGCTCGCGCCGATGTAGTTGGCCGCCGGAGGCGACACCGGCTGCAACTCGATCCCGAGCTCGTCGAGGCGTTGCTTGATGTTGGGCATCGCGCCACCGTACTCAGCGGCTCGTCCACGTGAACCGTGGCGCACGGCGCTCGAAGAACGCTCGGACCCCTTCGGCAGGATCATCGCTCGCGGCGAGCCGTGCGCTCCAGGCCGCGACGGTGTCGTCGGAGATCTCGCCGGTGCGAACGAGCTCGTCGACCATCGCCTTGCTCGACTCCTGCGTCAGCAACGACCGCTGTGTCGCGAGCAGGGTCACGAACACGTCGAGGCGCTCGTCGACTGCCTCCGGCTCGTGGACCTCGTCGACGAGCCCGATGCGGAGCGCGCGCTCCCATCCGATCAGCTCGGCGGAGAAGAGGAGGTGCTTCGTCGCCGACGGGCCGAGCAGCCGCACTGCACGGTCGACCGCGAACGCGGGGTACACGATGCCGAGCCGCGCCGGGGTGATCCCGAACACGGCCGTCGTGTCGGCGATGCGAAGGTCGCAGGCGATCGCGACTTGGGTGCCGCCGCCGACGCACGAGCCGCGTACGAACGCGATCGTGGGCTTCGGGAAGGCTGCGAGCGCGTGGTCGGCACCAGCGTTCGCACGTGCATAGGTGGCGTCGCTGACTTCGAGCTCACCGATGTCGGCCCCCGCGCAGAAGTGGTCGCCTGCGCCACGCACCACGAGCACCCGCACGGAGCCGTCGGCCGCCAGGTCGCGACAAGCGTCCGCGATCCCCTCCCACATCGCCTTCGTCACGGCGTTGCGCTTCTCCGGCCGGTTCAGCCAGAGCGTGGCGATCGGTCCGTCGCGTGTGACGACGAGCGGGTCGGTCGAGCCGGGGTCACCTGTCAGCATTGTCAGCCGTCCTGATACCGTCCGGCGCCGTGAAGTTCGGGGTGGTCATCGCGAACCAGCGTGCCACTGCTGACCGCGTCGGCGACGAGCTCGAGCGAGTCGAAGCCCTCGGGTACGACAGCGCGTGGATGCCTGGCATCCCGAACGGCCCGGACGTGCTCACGCTCTTCTCGGCGACCGCGCAACGGACGAGCCGCATCGAGGTCGGTCCGGCGATCGTGTCGGCGCACGGCCGGCATCCGGTCGCGCTCGCGAGCCAGGCACTCACGACCCACGACGCCCTGCGCGGACGCCTGACCTTGGGGATCGGCGTGTCGCACCAGCGTGTCGTCGAGGACTTCTTCGGTCTCGACTACTCGCACCCCGCTCGCTTCATGGCGGAGTACCTGCAAGTGCTCCACCCGTTGCTCAACGGCGAGAAGGCCGACTTCGCCGGGCAGCTGCTCCGCACGAGCTTTCGACTCGATATCGCCTCGCCCGAACCGGCGCCCTCGGTCTTCACCGCGGCCGTCGGGCCGAAGATGCTCGACGTCGCAGGCACCCTCTCGGACGGCGCGGCCACCTGGATGGTCGGTCTTCGAACGCTGTCCGAGGTCACTGTCCCATTGACGCACGCGGCGGCGCAACGCGCCCTACGGCCTGCGCCGCGCATCCTCGCCAGCCTCCCGTTCGCGCTCACGAGCGACGACGAGACCGCGACGGCGTGGGCGCGTGAGGAGTTCGGCATGTACGGGCGTCTCCCCGCGTACAAGGCAGTGCTCGAGCGCGAAGGGTTCGACTCTGCGGCCGGCATCGCGATCCACGGCGACGAGGGAGCGCTCACGAAGGCCGTCGACCGGGTGCGCGACGCGGGCGTGACCGACCTCCAGATCACGCCCTTCGGCGACGACGAGACCCGCCGCCGCACCGTCGACTTCCTGGCGACGCTCAGGTAGGCCAGTAGGGGGCGCGCAGCTCTCGCTTGAGGATCTTCCCCGGACCCGACTTCGGCAGCGGATCGATCTGGATCGAGATCGCCTTCGGCACCTTGAAGCCTGCGATCGTTCGCCGGCAGTGCTCACGCAGCTCGGACTCGAGTGTGTCGGTGAGAAGCGAGGGATCGCGCACCACCACGACCGCGTGCACCGCCTCGACCCAGCGATCGTCTGGCACGCCGAACACCGCGACCTCGAGCACTGCGGGATGCGAGCCGAGCGCGTTCTCGACCTCGAGCGAGTACACGTTCTCGCCGCCAGTGACGATCATGTCCTTCGCGCGGTCGAGGAGGAACAGGTAGCTCTCGTCGTCGAGATAGCCGACATCGCCGGTGCGATACCACCCGTCGTCGAACGCGGCAGCGGTGGCGTCAGCGTTCTCCCAATAGCCCACCATCACGTTCGGGCCCCGCACGAGCACCTCACCCGCGACGCCCGGCGTGCACTCGTTCCCGTCTGTGTCGACGACCTTCGCTTCGACGCCGACCACCGGCTGACCAACCGAACCGAGGCGGCCTCCATCGAGGTGGATCTCTTCGTGGGGGAGGCTCGTGACGATCGACGACGTCTCGGTCGCGCCGTAGAACTGCGCGAGCTCGGCAGCGGGGAACGCGTCGTGGGCACGACGCAACAGGTCGTTCGTGATCGGTGACCCGGCGTGCCCCATCAGCCGGAGCGAGGACACGTCGCGGGGATGCGCGGTCTGCTCTTCCACCAACGCGCCCAACATCGTCGGGACCGGGATCGCGACGGTGACGCGGTGGCGCTCGATCGCATCGAGGCTCGTCGCTGGATCGAACGCGGGGAGGATGACGAACGAGCCGCCCATCCAGAGCAGGCCGACGAGCGGGGCCGTGCCCGCCACGTGGAAGAACGGCGCGACGGCGAGGTACACGTCGTCGGGCTGGAATCGGCACGCGAGCGTCTTGTGGAACGAGTTGGCGACCAGGTTGCGATGCGTGAGCATCACGCCCTTCGGCCGACCGGTCGTGCCGCCGGTGAAGTAGAGCATCGCCAGGTCATCCTCGGACACGGCGTCCTCGGAGACGTCGACCGGCGAGGAGTCCGGGGTTGCCTCGTCGAGGAGCACGTCCCATTCGTCGAAGGTGACGACCCGCTGTACGACATCGGCGATCGGTCCCGGGTCGCGGTCGGTCACCAACAGCTTCGGCCGCGCCGCCTTCGAGATCTCGACCAGCTCTGCGGGCGCGAGCCGCGTGTTCAGCGAGAGCAGCACCATCCCGCCGGCGGGGACGCCCATGTACGCCTCGACGTACCGGTGGCAGTTGGCGGCGAGGATCGCCACACGGTCGCCGGGCGCGAGGCCGAGCCCACGCAGCGCCGGCGCGACCCGGTCGCAGCGATCCGCGAGCTCCGCAAAGGTGACGGGCCGATCGGCGCACACCAGCGCGGTGCGACGCGCGGACGTGCGCCGCGCGCGTGCCAACGCCATCGCGATCGTGGGACCCGAGCTCGTCACGAGAGGAAGTGTGTCACCGCGCGCAGCGTGTCAGGGCCTCGCTCCAGGTGGGGCGCGTGACCGCACCCTTCGAGCAAGAGTCGCTCGACCGGTCCTGACACGCCTCGTTCGATCGCGTCGACCTGACGGACGGTGCCGTATTGATCTTCGGTGCCCTGGACGACGAGCACGGGAGCCGTGATCGAAGGAAGCAGGTCCTCGATGCTCCACGCACGAAACGCCGGCGACAGCCAGATCTCGTTCCACAGCTCGAACGTCGCCTCCGGGTCTGCGTGGTGTCGCGCCATCCGAGCACGGAGGTCCGTGGTGCGGAATGTCTCGCGGGCGGCCTCGATCCCCTCGATCGACTCGTCCTCGACGAAGACGTGCGGTGCGAGCAGCACGAGAGCCGAGACGCTCCGCCCGCTCAGGCCCGCGTAGATCAATGCGATCGACGCGCCGTCGCTGTGCCCGACGAGCACTGGTTGATCGATCTCGAGCGCGTCGAGGAGCGCGGGCAGCGCCTCCAACGCTTCTCGGTGCATGTAGTCCGGGCCGCGCGACCAGGGGAACGGCTCGGACCAGCCGTAGCCGAAGCGCGAGGAGACGATGGCGGCCCGCCCGGTCGCATGTGCGACCGCCTCCGGGAAGTCGCGCCACAGACCGATCGAACCCAGACCCTCGTGCAGGAAGACGAGCGGCGGCAGGGTGCGACCACCATCGATCCGAACGACCTCGACCGACCCGAGAGGCAGCGCGACGCGCACGCGGTCGATCATCGCCGTCACCTTTCGTATCGTGCACCGATGATGCCCGAGCCCCGGGTGGAGCGTGACCTCGTCGGCAGGGCGCCGCAGCTCCGCGTGATCGAGGACGCCATCGCGGGTGCCGGCGCCGGCCGCGGGCAAGTGCTCCTCGTTCCGGGCGAGGCAGGCATCGGCAAGACGCGATTGGCACGCGCGGCACTCACGCTCGCCCGAAGCGCCGGGCTGCGCACCGCATGGGCCGCCGCGTGGGAGGGCGACGGGGCGCCACCGCTCTGGCCGTGGGCCGAGCTGATGCGCCAGCTCACGGGCACCGACGTCGACCTCGAACGGAACCTTCCGAGCAGCCCCGACGCGGCCGCCGCCCGGTTCCATCAGTTCGCATCGGTCGCCCGCACGATCCGTGACGCGGCGTCGAGCGCGCCCATCCTCCTCGTGCTCGACGACCTGCACTGGGCGGACGTCGCTTCTGTCCGCCTGCTCGACTTCGTCGCCGCCGAGCTGCCGGGTTGCGCGTGCGTGCTCCTCGTGACCTATCGCCCCGCGGAGATCGACCGCCCCGACCTCACGACCTTGGCACGCATCGGCACCACGATCCCGATGCCAGGCCTCGACGACGACGCCGTCCACGAGATGCTCGCGAACGAGCTGGCAACCGATGTGAGCACCTCGGTCGCGATGACCGTGCGGACCCGCACGGGCGGCAACCCCCTGTTCGTCCGCGAGCTCGCCGGTCTCATGGTCCTCGCCGGTCGCGTCGATGTCGCACCGGCATCTGACCCTGATGCCGTCACCGGTGTCATCCAGCGCCGTCTCGCGTTCCTGACGGAGACGTCCATCGCTGTTCTTCAAGCCGCCGCAGTGCTCGGACAGGACGTCATCGCGCAGCAAGTGGCCGAGCTCGTCGGCACGTCGGTGGCCGACATCGATGACACGCTCGAACCCGCGATCCGAGCCGCACTCATCACCGAGATCGATGGTCGCGTTGCCTTCGGCCACGACCTCATCCGTCAGGTGGTGTTGGACTCGTTGTCCGCCGGGCGGCGCGCCAGCCTGCATCGGCGTGCCGCGGAGATGCTCAGCGCCCGGCTCGACTCCGACCCGTCGCTGCACGCGTCGATCGCCGATCACCTCTCGCGAGCCGGTCCGGAGATGGCCGTCGATGCGAGCCGGCACTGGCAGGCGGCCGCGCAGCACGCCCTCGACGTGCTCGCGTTCGAAGAAGCCGCAACATGCTTCGCGCGTGCACGCACGGTCTCGGTCCAGGAGCCGGCGCGGCGAGCCGAGCTCCTCGCTGACGAAGGCAACGCCCTCCTTCGGGCGGGAGATCTCCCTGGGGCTCGTGCCCGCTTCACGGATTGCTCCACTGCCGCTCGGGCCAGCGGTCGCGCCGACCTCCTCGCGGAGGCCGCACTCGGCATCGGAGCCGGGCCAACTGGGTTCGAGGTGCCGCTCTGGGACCCGGACCAGATCAACCTCGTCCACGACGCGCTCGCATCGTTGCCACCGACGGACAGCGCGATGCGGTCACGCCTCCTCGCTCGGCTGTCCGTGGCAGGTCGAACGCCAGACGACGCGGCCGCACCACGCGCTCTCGCGGCGGAGGCGCTGGCGCTCGCGGAGGAAGTAGGTGACCCTCAGCTGGTGGCCCAGGCGCTGTGCGCGCTCAACGACGCGCTCGGTGCCCCACAGCACGTCGAGCAACGCCGCGCCAACAGTGAGCAGATCGTCGCGCTCGCGCGCGAGGCAGGGGATCAGACGCTCGAGCTCCTCGGACACCGCTTCCTCGTGGTGGTGCATGCCGAGCTGGGCGACTTCGCCGCGTTCGACACCGAGATCGAAGCGTTCGCTCGGCTCGCGGCCCGGCTCCGCGAGCCCCTGATCAGCTGGTACACGCCGCTGTTCCGCGGGGCCCAGGCGCTCCTTCGCGGGCGGCATGCCGAGGCGGAGCGGCGGACAGACGAGGTCCTCGCCGCGGCGAGGGCGACTGGAAGCGTGAACGCCGCGCTCCTCGGAGCCACACAGCTCCTCGGCAACAGCGTCGACCTCGGTCGCTCGCCCCCCGCCGGCCTGCTCGACATCATCGACATCGACCCCGCTGAGTGGGCCAGCTACGCATCGGGCCTCGCCTTCGTCGCGTTGCAGGCTGGCGATGTCGACAAGGCCCGCGCGCTCCTCGACCTCCATGCCCGCGACGCGTTCGCCCGGATCACGACGGACTCGGAGTACCTCACCACC
>DATKAS010000436.1:0-9251 GCA_035497855.1 Acidimicrobiales bacterium | reverse complement strand
CGGGCCGTACGAGTGCGATCTCGACCAGGCGATCGAGGGTTTCGCGGCACTGTGCGACCGCGCCGCGGAGCACGGCTTGCTCGTGGGCATCGAGTGGCTCCCCTACACGAACATCGCCACGGCCGCCGACGCCGCGACGATCGTCACTGCCGCCGACCGGCCCAACGGCGGGTACTGCGTCGACATCTGGCACCACACCCGAGGCGCGAACGACATCGAGATGATCCGCGCGCTCGATCCCTCTCGCATCTTCGCCGTGCAGATGGATGATGGGCCGTTACAGCGCGTACCGCTCGACGAGTACAAGGCCGACTGCCTCGCGAACCGCGTGCCGCCGGGCGCGGGTGAGTTCGATTGCGTCGGCTTCATCCAGCTGATGATCGAGATGGGCGTCGACGCGCCCATCTCCGTCGAGGTGTGCTCGACCGAGCGGTGGGACGCGCCGATCGACTACGCGGCGCTCGTCGCAGCCGAGGGGATGCGCGACGTGCTCGCGCGCGTGTCGGCCACCGCGTGACCGGCCAGAGGTGATCGAAGTGGGAGCCTCGACGCTCGTGCTCGGCGGGTCGGTCTTCGTCGGCAAGCACCTGGTCGAAGCGCTCGTCGCCGGCGGCGCGGACGTCACCGTGCTCAATCGCGGGCAGACACCGTCGTCGCTCGATCCGAGAGTGAAGAGGCTCGTCGCCGACCGCACGGACCTCGACCAGATGCGCGCTGCGCTGGCAGGTCGCGACTGGGACGCGATCTTCGACGTGTCCGGCTTCGTGATGGCAGCGGGCGGCTCTGACATCGACGGTCTGCTCGACCTGGTCGATGGGCACGTCGGCAGCTACGTGTACACCAGCTCGATCATGGCATACGACCAGTCGTGGGTCGGCGTCTTCCCGTGGACCGAAGACCAGCCGACGAACCCCGACGGCCACGCGAGCTACGGCGGGTTCAAGGCGCTGGTCGAGCGCTCGATGCTCGAGCGTCACGCATCTACCGGCTTCCCGGCGTGTGTCGTGCGCCCGGCCGCGATCTACGGCCCGGACAACAACATCTTCGACATGGAAGCACCGATGTTCCTTCGGCTCCGCCAGCACCGGCCGATCCTGGTGCCGCACCGCGGCCTCGTCGTCGGGTCCTACGGTCACGTCGACGATCTGTGCGAGGCGATGATCGCGATCGCGTCTTCGCCCTCCGCGCAGGGCGAGGTCTTCAACATCTCGGCCGACTCCGTGGACGCCAACCGGTATGTCTCCGTGCTGGCCGACGTGGTCGGCGAAGACGCCGAGGTGGTGCACATCCCCGACCATCTCCTCGACGACCTCACGGCTCCGGGCACGCCACCGTTGTTCGGTCATCTGTTCAAGGTGCGCCACCACGCGACGATGAGCACGGCCAAAGCAGAGCGATTGCTCGGCTATCGGCCGCGCTACGACCTGCGCGGAGGCCACGTGCACACCTACGAGTGGTTCCGGCGCATGGGTCTCGACAGAGTCGACGGGCCGCTGGTCGACCCAGTGTGGAAAGCGTCGTGGGACTTCGACGCCGAGGCCGCCGCGGCGGAGCTGATCCGTGGCTGATGCCGACGCGGCACCGGAGCGGCTCACTGACAGCGAGCTGTGGGCCGCGGTCGAGACGACGCTGCACGACCTGCTGCTGCCGGCGATCCGAGCCGACGCGGAGTGGGCGCGAGCGGCGGCGGTCCAGCTCGTCGGCCTTGCCCGCTACGCGAGGAACCGTCCCTCTGACCAGACCGAGCAACGGATCACGGAGCTCGCGTCTGCCCTCGATGACCTCCGTGACAACGAGATCGTGGCGTCGGTGTGGGCCGGCGAGCGCACGGATCGCGCCGTGCGCGAGTCGGTCGGCCGGGCACTCTCGATGGCCGTCGGCCGAGCCGATGCCGCAGCGGACGAAATCCGCCGCGCCCTGCGATCAATCGTCGTCCGTCAGCTCGACGACGAGCTCGCGATCACCGGTCCGCTGGTCGCCGCGTTCCGCGGGCAGATCGATGGATGACATGCGGACTGAGCTCGAGCGGTGGATCTCGGAACAGCGCAGCGACGATGTCGCGATCGCCGAGCTCCGTCGCATCGCGACCGGGAACTCGCGGGCCAACTGGTTCGTCGCGCTCACGGACGGGTCGCGTCATGTCGTCCGGGTCGAGCAGGGCGGGGTGTTCGGCACGTCGAGCGAGGACGAGTTTCATTTCATGCGGGCGGCGGGCGAGCTCGGATGCCCCGTCGCGACGGTGCGCTGGCTCGAACCCACCGGTGCTGTCCTCGGCCATCCGTTCTTCGTCATGGACTACGTCGACGGCGCGTCATCGGGACGAGACGACCGGTCGCTCTCACCCGAGCTCGCGCAGCACCTCGTCAGCCGACTCGACGCGCTGCACCGCACCACCGGCGCTGCTGCCCTCGCTCCCGACGTCACCCCCGAGACCGCGACGCATGCACAGATCGATCGCTGGCATGCCGTGTATCGGTCCGCCTCGGACGGCGTCGTGCCCCTCCTGGAAGAAGGTGCGACCTGGCTGCACGTGCGTTGTCCCCCGACGGACTGGATCGGCATCGTGCACGGTGACCCCGGGCCGGGGAACTTCATCCACGACGGCTCGGACGTGGTGGCCTTCACCGACTGGGAGTTCAGTCACGTCGGCGATCCGATGGAGGACTGGGTGTACCTCGTGTCGATGCGGGGCGCCCGCACGATGGCACCTGCCGAGTGGGTCGCGTTGTTTCGAGACGTCGCCGGGATCGACCTCAGTGAAGATGACCTCGTCTATTGGCGCGTCTTCAACTACTTCAAGGGTGCCTGCGCGAACCTCACGTGCCGGCAGGCCTTCGCGACAGCCAACCCGGCGCCCAACATGGCGATCATCGGCACGGCGCTGCACCAGACGTTCGTGCGGGAGATGGCTCGGCTGATCGGAGATCACGATGGCGCGAAGTGACGATTCGGCGCTCACCGCGTTGCTCTTCGAGTACGCGGATGCGGTGCGCGCACGCGATCGCGCGCGATGGGCCGACACGTGGACCGACGACGCGCAGTGGTCGCTGGGTCCGGGTCGCGAGGTCGTTGGTCGCGATGCGATCGTCGAGCTGTGGATGTCGTCGCTCGCCAAGTACGCCGTCGTCAGCCAGCTCTACCTCGCAGCGTCGTTCGACGTGGACCGAGACAGGGCATCAGGCCGCTGTGAGTTCTTGGAGCTGAACGTCGTCGCCGACGGATCGCGGGCCATCCTCGCCGGGAGCTACGCGGACACCTATCGACGGACCCCAGACGGCTGGCGCTTCGCGAGTCGAGTGCTCACGAAGCACTACGCAGGTCCCCCCGACCTGTCCGGGATGTTCACGACGCCCGCGTGATCACACCCGCGATCGGGTCGGGCCCGCGGGGGAGTTCCTGAACATGTCCTCGGCGTCGAACCCGATCCGCTCGGTCGGCACGATCTCGATCACGACGCGACCGGGTGTGTCGAGGTGAGCGACGAACGCAGCCTGCTGCTCCGCATTGTTCGGCCGCACTCGTGCCGCGAGCGCTGGGTAGAACCACGCCTTCACATCGTCGGAGTCGTGCACGATGGCGTTGCCCTTGTACGTGACCGATTGGCTCGTGCCGATGTCAGTGCCGCGGCTCGTCACCGCGATCGCCACTCTGGGTCGGGCTTCGACCGCCGCGACGCGCTTACGCCGCCGGGTGCAGGTGAGCCAGAAGCGCCCATCGCGCGGCAGGTAGTTCATGATGACACCGACTGGGTCACCGCCCGATGTCGTCCACATGAACGTGCACTCGGTCTGCGCCGCGTGGAGCGCCTGCTCTCGCTCGTCGCCCAGAGCGAACTTCGAGACGTCCTCGTACGAGTCCACGTACTCGTCGTCCCCACTGCGGTCACGGTCCGTCATCGCGCCTCCTCGGGGACTCGCCAGCGAATCGGCAGGCTCGTCAGGTTGTGCAGCACGAACGAGTCGTTGCGCGCGGGCTCGCCGGTCAGCTCGATGTCGTGCATCCGATCGAGGATCCGTTCGAATGCGATGCGGGTCTCGAGTCGTGCCAGCGGCGCGCCGATGCAGTGGTGGATGCCCCACCCGAACGCGACGTGGTGGCCGAGCTCGATGCGCTCGCGGTCGATGCGGAACTCGTCCGGATCGGAGAAGTGGTTCGGATCACGGTTGGCCGAGGCGAACAGCAGCTGCACCTTCGAGCCCGCGGGTACGACCTCTCCGTGGACGAGGCAGTCGTTGGCATTCGTGCGGAAGAGCCCTTGCACGGGCGAGTCGAACCGCAAGGCCTCCTCGATCGCGCTGGGAAGCAACCCGCGGTCGGTCCGGAGGCTTCGCATCATCTCGGGCCGCTGGAGGAGGCGGTAGAGCATCAAGCCGAGCAAGCCCGTCGTCGTCTCGTGCCCGGCAACGAGGAGCTGGTAGCCGAGGTGACGTGCTTCCTGGTGCGAGATCACCTTCTCGCGTCGTGCGACGGTGAGGCAGCTGAGCACGTCGACGGGGATCGTCGAGCCAGCACGGAGCAGCTCGTCGCGGGCATCGACGCCCGCTTCCACGTAGTCCTCGAGGCGCGCCTTTGCCTCGTGGTACCGGTCGACGTCGCCGCCGGTGAGAGCGTCGACTGCGAGCGTGCTCCAACGGCGGAACGCGTCACGATCGTCGTCGTGCACGCCGAGCAGCTCGGCGATGACGAGCGCGGGGAACGGCGCCGCGAACACGGTGACGAAATCGCCATGGCCGTCGTCGACGAACTCGTCGAAGAGCGCGTCGGCGATGTCACCGACGCGCGGCGAGAGCCGCTCGATCGCGCTGGGGAGGAACATCGATCGCAACGTGCGGCGGTGCCGGCCGTGATCGGGCTCGTCGGTGGTGCCGAGAACCCCTCGCTCTTGGTAGAAGACGCCGGGCCCGTCACGGTTCAGCCAGAGGTCGGGCTGCTTGAGCGTCGACACGATGTCATCGAAGCGGCTCAGCACGAAGAACGGGGGGTCGTGATCTGCCTCGTGGTGCAGTGGGCAGTGCTCTCGTAGGGAGTGGAAGCTCTCCGTCGGCTCGAAGTCGCTCGAATGGGCGACGTGCCGATAGGCCGTCGTCACGGCTGGACCGACCAGAACCTCGTCGATGCCTTCCCGTCGGGGCCGCGCACCGGATCGTTCGCATCGATGCGGTACTTGTGCGCTGCCCCGCCGAGCCGGGGCGCGCTGCGCAGCACGTCGCCGGTCGCGAAGAAGTTGGGGTGGTCGAAGTGCGCGTCGAGCGCCTCCTCGGAGTCCCAGAGCTCGACGATGCGGATGCGTCCCGGGTCGGCTGGGTCCGCGGCGATGGTGTAGACGAGGCACCCCGGTTCGTCGCGAGCCGTCGCCTGTTGCAGCGGGACCGAATCTGCAACGAGGCGGTCGCGCTCTTCGGCTGGGACATCGACGTGCCCGATGATGGCGATCACGGAGCAACTCTACTCATCGTCAAGTAAGTCGGCTTGGGCTCGAGGCGGGCCCACCACCACGCACTCATGGTGCGCGAGGCCGACCTGATCGCCGTGCCTGACGAGTGTGAAGCTCTCGGCCCAGTCGTGCTCGACGCGGAAGCTGCGGCCCGACGTGTCGACGATCGCTGTGGGATCGCGCACGTCCCAGACCTCGCCTTCCTCGTGGTAGTCGCCGCGATACACCCCCTGGCCGAGTCCGTCGTCGAAGCCACCGAAGTAGCCACCGCCTTGGCAATACACCCATCCGAGGTCGTCGAAGCGGTAGTCCCTGACGGTGCCCTCGACGTCGGTGAGCCGATACGAACCTCCCGACGCGCGCCGCCCACCGGGGTAGAAATCGACGTTGCTCTTCGTGCCGACCAAGGGAACGAGCCGGTCGGCGAGGAGGATGGCCCCTCGTCCCGCGGCGGCGCGGTTGCTCGGATCGGTGAACCAGAAGCCGCTGTGATCAGGCATTCGGAACAGGACCCACTGCCGTATGCCCTCGGCACGTCGACTCGGCGTAGGCGAGCCGTACGGTCGCGGGCCCCCTCGTCCCGGTTGGAACCCCCATGAGTGGTTGCGGAACGCTGCACTCGTCTCAGGCGCGAGGTCGATCCGCGCACCGTCGATCTCGACGAAGCCCTCGGCCGAGCCGGTCATCTCGTAGGTGGCTCGCTCGCTGAGCAGCCGGCCGTCCACTCGGCGCACCTCGAGGGGTCCGACGCGGAGATGCTCCATGTCCGGGCGGAGGCGGCGTGACACTCGGATGTTGTGCTGCCGGCCGTCGTGGCGCACGCACACGAACCCGTCGAGCACGTCGTTGTTCGCGTAGAGGCGGACGTTCGACGCCAGCGCGACGGTGCCCGCCTGATCAGCTGCGCAGATGTAGTGACCGTCGTTCCAGCTCGGGTCGCTGCCGGCCACCGCGGCGAAGGTGTCGGTGACTTGATGGAACGGGTACTCGTCGATGCCCAGCAGCACGGTCAGGCCGCCGCGTCGACGAGCGGCGCCAACCGCTCGGGGAAGGCGACCCAGTCCTCGGGTGACGTGACCTCGGTCGTGAACCCGGTGTCGACGATGACATGGCTGAACCCGGCCACTCGCGCCGCAGCGACCGCGTCGACCATCTCGGCGAGCGACAGCCGCGCAAGGCCCGGGACGACGAACGGGGGCTCGGTGAAGATCCGCTGCATGACCTCGATCGGCGGCAGCCCTTGGGGTCGCGATTCGTTGATCGTGGCGACGCCGGCTTGGAGCTGCTCGATCGAGCCCGAAGCAGGGTTCCAGATGTCGAACAACGTCGCTGTGCGTTGCAGCCCCGCAGGGGAGCGCATGCCCGACAGCAAGGGCGGATGGGGCGCCTGCAGCGGCTTCGGGCTCACCAGCGAGTCGGGTATGCGGAAGAACTCGCCGTCGAACCTCACCGGGTCAGGCCCCCAGCAGACGAGCAGCGCCCGGACGAGCTCGGACAAGCGGCGACCGCGCGTCTCGAAGGTGACGTCCATCTGCTCGTGCTCGTCCTTCGACCATCCGACGCTCAGGCCCACGATCAGCCGCCCGCCCGAGAGGTGGTCGAGCGTCGCGAGGCGCTGTGCGAGCTCCACCGGTCGGTGGTAGCCGCCGACGAGGATGCCGGTGCCGAGCCGCACCCGGTCGGTCCACGCGGCGGCGGACGCGAGGAGCTCGAGCGGCGAGAACGTGGTGCGGTAGGCGTCCGGAACCGGCATGCCAGGACGAGCGGCGTACGGCGCGGATGGCTCGAGCGCGAAGAAGAGGTGCTCCTGGACCCACAAGCTGTCGAACCCGAGCGCCTCGGCCTGCTGGCAGAACCCGCGCACGGCCGCCCGGGTGACATGGGGACCGAGCTGCGGCAACGTGAGGCCGACACCGAACGACGCGACCACGGTCTGAATAACTTAGGACCACCTCCAGTTTCTCGGCAAGGGAGACAGCATGCACAGGCCGTTCCGATTCGGGCTGCAAGCCTTCGAGGGCGCGACTGCCGACGACTGGTGGGCGACGGTGGCGAGGACCGAGGCGCTCGGTTACTCGACCTTGTTCACCTCCGACCACTACTTCGGTCCCGGTCGGATCTCGGAGAGCACCGGTCACCGGCCGGTCGACATGGCTCCGCTCGTGTCGATCGCGATGGCCGCGGCGGTCACGTCGACGCTGCGCATCGGATGTCGCGTGTTCGCGTGTGACTACCACCATCCGGTCGTGCTCGCGAAGGAGACGGCGACGCTGGACCTGTTGTCGAACGGTCGCCTCGAGGTCGGGCTCGGTGCCGGTTGGGTGCGTGACGAGTACGACGGCCTCGGCATCCCGATGGACTCGGCCGGGCTGCGCATCGCACGACTCGCCGCGTTCGTCGACCTGCTGCGGGCGCATTGGTCCGGGCACCAGATCGAGATCGACAACGACTTCGTGCACGTGGATGGGTTCGCCGGACGGCCGTTGCCCGCGCAACCCGGCGGGCCGCCGATCATGATCGGCGGGGGCGCGCCGAAGGTCTTGGGCCTCGCGGGGCGCGTCGCCGACATCGTCAGCCTGAACTTCGACAACTCGTCCGGCCGCCTGGGCGCGTCGAGCATCCTGAGCTCCGGCGCCGAGGCGACACAGCAGAAGCTCCAATGGATCCGTGATGGAGCGGGCGACCGTTTCGAGGACGTCGAGATCGAGATCGGCGCGTACTTCGTCGCGGTCGGGCCCTCAGCGTCGGACCAGCTCGACGCGATGGCCGCGCGCTTCGGCGTGACCGCCGACGAGTTCGCGAGTCACCCGCACGCCTTGTTCGGCACCGTCGATCAGATCTGCGACACGCTGCAGACGCGCCGCGAGCGCTACGGCATCAGCTACGTCACCGTCGCGCAGCGCTACCTCGAGGAGTTCGCGCCAGTCGTGGAGGCCCTCACCGGCAAGTGAACCGGATTGGGGGTCAGGCGGGCTTGTCGAGCGCCGCAGGGTCCGCGAGGAGGTCGACGATCGTGCGGCAGAACTCGGCGGCGGGCACGCCGTCGAGCACGCGGTGGTCCCAGGTCAGGCTGAGCGTGAGTCGCTTCAGTGTGATGATCGAGCCGTCGTCGACGACAACGTCGTCGCGCAGCCGACCGATGCCGAGGATGCCGGCGTTCGGTGGGTTGATCACCGGAGTGAACGAGTCGACGCCGTAGGCGCCCAACGCGCTCACGCTGAACGTGCCGCCCTCGAGGTCCGCAGGGCTGATGGCACCGTCGCGAGCGAGCGTCGCGACCCGGGTGGTCTCACGTGCGAGGTCGCTGAGGTCGCGTTGCGCGGTGTTGCGCACGACGGGCACGAGCAGGCCGCCGTCGACGGCGACCGCGAGGCCGACGTGCACATCGGGCAGCAACGCGATGCCGGCGTCGACCACCTGCGCGTTCATCGCCGGATGCCGGAGCAGGGCCCGAGCCGTCGCGGCGACCACGTAGTCGGTGATGGTCGGCCTCGTGTCGTCGCCGGCTCGACGAGCACGGTCCGCGAGCACCTCGGTCATGTCCGCGTCCATGGTCAGTGTCAGCTGTGCCATCTCGTGCAGCGATGCCCGCATCCGCTTCGCGATCGTGCCCCGCATGCCCGACAGGCGGATCGTCGAGGTCGGCTCCTGCAACAGCGGCATGGCCGACGACGCCGGTTGAGGAGCGGTCGTCAGCTGCTGGAGGAGATGGCGAACGTGGAGGGCGACGCCGTCACGAGTGACCCGGCCCTCGACGGGGTCGGATGCGACCTGGGCGAGGTCGATGCCGAGGAGATCGGCCAGGCTGCGCGCCGCG
>DATKAS010000435.1:0-4481 GCA_035497855.1 Acidimicrobiales bacterium | reverse complement strand
TCATCGTCGGGTTCGGCACACCGACCTGCACGAGCGTGCCCGCGAGGTCACGCGCGAAGAACGCCTGCTTCATCACCTCGGGGTTGCCGACCGCTTCGATGCACACGTCGGCGCCGTTGCCACCGGTCAGCGACCGCACCGCCTCGACCGCGTCGACCTCGCGCGAGTTGACCGTGTGGGTCGCACCGAACGACTTCGCCCACTCCAGCTTCCGAGGATCGATGTCGACCGCGATGATCGTGCGCGCACCCGCGAGCGCCGCGCCTTGGATCGCGGCGTCGCCGACTCCCCCGCACCCGAACACCGCGACCGTGTCGCCCCGCTGCACGTTGCCCGTGTACATCGCGGCGCCGAGTCCGGCCATCACGCCGCACCCGATGAGCCCCGCCGCCTCGAGACGAGCAGCCGGGTCGATCGGCACGCATTGCGTCGCGGCGACGAGCGTCTTCTCCGCGAATGCGCCGATGCCGAGCGCGGGCGACAGCGCGACGCCGTCGAGCGTCATCTTCTGCGTGGCGTTCGCCGAGTCGAAGCAGTACCAGGGCCGACCCTTCGCACATGACCGGCACGTGCCACAGGGCGCCCGCCACGCGATCACGACGGTGTCGCCGGGCTTGACGTTCGTGACGCCCTCGCCGACCGACTCGACGACGCCCGCGGCCTCGTGGCCGAGCAGGAAGGGGAAGTCGTCGTTGATGCCGCCCTCGCGGTAGTGGAGATCGGTGTGGCACACACCGCACGCCTTCACCGCGACCAACGCCTCGCCGGGCCCGGGATCGGGGACCGAGATCGTCTCGATCGTGACCGGTTGCTGCTTCGCCTTCGCGACGACTGCCCTCACTTCGTGCGCCATGGGCCGGAGAGTAGCGTCGCCCCGCGTGAGCCTGGCCGTTGCGGCACGTCCTGCTGCAGCCGCCGCCCGCGTGCGCACGACCCACCCCGCGACCTTCGTGCTCACCGCTGCGATCGCGGTGTGGATCGCGGTGTTCAGCGTGCTCGTGTGGCGTCGTCACGTGCTCTTCGGCACGATCGACTTCGACCTCGGCATCCACGATCAATCGATCTGGCTGCTGTCGCGCGGCCACTGGTTCACCACGGTGCGGGGGCTCCCGATCTTCGGGCACCACGCGAGCTTCGGGTACTTCCTCCTCGTCCCCTTCTACTGGCTCGGTGCCGGACCGCAGTTCCTCAACCTGTTCCAGGTCGTCGTGCTCGCACTCGGGGCGATCCCGCTCTACCTGCTGGCCCGCGACCGCCTGGTGAGCCCGTGGGCCGCGCTCATCCCCGCTGTCGTGTGGCTGCTGCAGCCGTCGGTGCAGTGGTTCGCGTGGGAGACGTTCCATCCCGAGGTCATCGCGATCGTGCCCGTGATGTGCGCCTACCTCGCGGCCGAGCGCAAGCACATCGGGTGGTACTGGGTGTGGATCGCGCTCGCGATCGTGTGGAAGGAAGACCTTGCCCTCGTCGTCATCGGGCTCGGGCTGCTGTACCTCATCCGGCGACGGTGGCGGCTCGGCGCCGCGACCGTCGCGGTCGGCGCGATCTGGTTCGCCTCGTTCGCGATGGTGATGGTGCCGCACCTCGCGGGTGGCCAGACCGTGTACGGCCCGCTCTACGGCACGCTCGGCGACTCACCGTCGGAGGTCGCACGCACCGCGATCACCGACCCCGGCGCGGTCACGAGCCGGTTGAAGGACAACGGCGCGGGCAGCTACGCGGGACAGCTCCTCGCGCCGATGGCGTTCACGCCGCTCGCCGCACCCAGCCTCCTCCTGCTCGGCGCGCCCCAGGCGGTCATCAACCTCCTGTCGACAGCGAACTTCACGTGGGACGTCCGCTACCACTACGCCGCGATCCCCCTCCTCGCGCTCGCGCTCGGCATGGTCGAGGGCATCGCCGCGATCGACCGCTGGTTCCGACGACGACGGCGGGCGCCGTCCGCGCGTTGGGTCGTGCTCGGCGTCACGCTCGCGATGGCGCTGTTCGCAAGTCGCATGTGGGGACCGTCGCCGTTGAGCGTCCGCTACCACGACGGGTACTGGCCCGACACCCGCTATGCGTACGGCACCGACGCGAAGAAGGAGGCCGTGGCCGCGATCCCGACCGGCGCGCCTGTGAGCGCGGACTACAACCTCGTGCCCCACCTCGCTCACCGTGAGCTCGTCTACACGTTCCCGAACCCGTGGATCTCGAGCAACTACGGGGTCGACGGCGTCTCGCGCAACGCCGACCCGACGAGGGTGCAGTGGATCGCAGTGAACACCTACGTGCTCGACGTCAACAGCCGCGCGCTGCTCGACGACCTCATCGGCGACGGGGAGTTCGTCGTGCAGTCCGACAACGACGGCGTGCTCGTCGCCAGGCGCGTGCACCCGCCGGGCTAGATCCACATGCAACTGCCAGGTTCGCCTGTTAGACACCGTGCGGGCGATCCAGGGGGGTGCCATGAAGGTTCGACGTGTCGCGGCAGTGATGCTCACCACGATCGGTGTCGCGTTGGTGGCCGCGACGCCTGCTGGCGCCGTTCCGGCCACGATCTATGTCGCGACGACCGGCCTCGCGGGCAACCCGGGAAGGGACTGCCACACCGCCGCGTTCTCGACCATCAGCTCGGCGGTCGCGGCGGCATCTCCCGGAGACACCATCATCGTCTGCCCGGGCGTGTACCACGAGGACGTCATCGTCAACAAGGCGCTCCACCTCATCGGCCATGACGTGACCATCGACGCCTCAGGTCTCGAGAACGCGATGCAGATCGTCGCATCGAACGTCGCGGTCAACGGATTCACGTTCGTGAACGCCAACGGAGAAGGACTGCTCGCGGGAGTCGACTCGGAGGCCGACTTCCATCTGTTGCCGCAGCCCCCCGTGCTCACGAACATCACGGTCTTCTACGTCGCGGCAATCGACAACAACCGGGGGTTCAACGGCACCGAGAACGGCAACTGCAAGTATCCCGGTGACTGTGGTGGCGGCATCCACTTCAACGGCGTCCAGAATTCCTCGATTCAGCTCGCGTACGTCATTCGGAATGCCGACGGCATCCTCCTCACGGACGACTATGCGCCGACCGCGCACAACCTGATCGAGCGGAACGCGGTCAACGACAACACGAAGGAGTGCGGCATCGTGCTGGCGGGCCACAACCCGGGCGCGGTCAGCACCGTGACGCACGCGGACGGCACGATGAGCGTCACGGGTCGGAACCCCGACGTCGGTGGCGTGTACGACAACGAGATCCGCTTCAACATCACCGTGCGGAACGGCACGGCAACCGCCCCGCCCGAGTTCGGCAGCGGAGGGAGCGGGAGTGGGATCGGCATCTTCGGGTCCGGACCGGGGACAGGCGCGTACGACAACATCACCGAGGCCAACTACATGCAGGGCAATGGCCTCGCGGGGTTCACCATCCACGCGCACCATCCCGGCGGGGAGGACGTGAACGGCAACCAGGTGCTCAACAACGTCTTCGACACCAACAATGTCGGCGGTGACCCCTTCGACGGTGGGGTCAAGAACTTCGAGACGACGGGCATCGCCGTGTACTCGGTCCCGCCGACCTCGATGACGATCAGCGGCAACACCATCAGGAACAACGCGATCGGCATCTGGCTCACGGACACGGTGACTGCCTCGGGCCTGGAGACGAACTCCTTCCAGAGCGTCACGACGCCGGTGGTCGTGCAACCGGCGAACTGAGCTACGGCCTCACCTCGTAGAACGCGTTCACGGGGTTGTCGATCGCGAGGCGGCGGAAGCGGGTGAAGCCCGCCTCGGCGGTCATGGTGCGGGCGAGCGACTCCGGGAGCCCCAGCGTGCCGAGCCCGGCGCCTCCGGGCTCGGAGAGCGCCGACGACATGCACGACATCACCGAGACGCCGTACATCATCGAAGCCATCGGGTTCTTCTCGACGTTCTCCGCGAACGAGTCGCGTCCCTTGATGTCGACGAGGAGCCACACGCCGTCGTCTTTGATCGCGCCGCGGATCGTCTGCATCATCCCGACGGGATCGGTCATGTCGTGGATGCAGTCGAACGTGGTGACGAGGTCGACCGATCCGTCTGCCGGGATCGGCTCGCGCCGGGCGTTGTGGAACCGAGCGTTCGACAGGCCGCGCTCGGCCCGCGACGCGTCGGCGCGGGCGAGGGCGTGCTCGGAGATGTCGTACCCGTCGAAGGTCGAGTTCGGGTACTCCGCGGCCATCGTGTTCACAGCGATGCCGGCGCCGCACCCGATGTCGATCGCCTTCGCACCCGCTTCGAGTCGGGCGACGATGCCGTCGAGCGCCGGAAGCGCGACCGGCACGAGGAAGTTGCGGTACCACGGCGCGAAGCTCCGCTCGATGCCCGCTGCGCCCTCCGGACCGAAGGCGTCGTAGTCGAGGCCGATGCCCGATCGGAAGGACTCCGCGATCGGCACGAGCGTCTGCATCGTCTGGGGAAGTCGGTGGAACATGCCCATCCCGAACGCCGGATGCTCC
>DATKAS010000434.1:0-7452 GCA_035497855.1 Acidimicrobiales bacterium | reverse complement strand
AGAACGCCTCGCCTTCGTTCGGCGTCTGCCAGATCTTGGCGAACGCGTGCCATTCGAAGCTCACGTCGGCGAGCCCGGCCGCGTCGCTGATCCACGACCGCACGAGGTCGGGCCGCAGGCTCACCACCCGGACCGTGAAGCCGCCGCCCCAGTCGTGACCGACGAGGTCCACCGGTTCGCCGATCGACTCGAGTTCGCTGATGAGCCACTCGGCGTAGTCGTCCATCGTCGCGCCGAAGCCCGCCGGTCGAGCATCGACGAAGCCGGGCAGCGCGGGGGTGACGACGTCGGTGCGGGAGAGGTGGCCGATCAGGCGGTCCCAGAGCGCAGGGGTCTCGGGCACTCCGTGGACGAGGACGGCAGTCATGGGCGCACGCTATCGATTGCACCGAGCAGGTAGCGCCCGACGCGTGCCGCCTCCTCGTCGTGGCGATATCCGCTGAGGATGAACGTGTCGATGCCTGCGTCGACGAAGCGGTCGAGCTCCTTGCGGATCGACGTGCCGCTCCCCACGAGTGCGACGCTCGCTCCCATCCGCGCCCGCGCGAACCCGTTCCACAAGACGTCGCTGAGCCACTCGCCCTCATCGCCCGCGCCCGTGCCCCGCAACGCGTTCTGCCTCGTCTGTCCCACCGAATCGGTGCGGTCCGCGTGCGAGCGCATCTTCTCCCGGAAGGACTCGGCAATGCTCCCGACGATGTCCTCCGCGTCGGCGCGGGCCTGCGCGTCGGTCTCGCGGCACACGATCTGGAAGCGCGTGCCGACCTCGATCGTGCGCCCCAGATCGGCCGCCATCTGCTTCGCGCGAGCCGCGCGCTCGGCCATGAGCTCGACCGGCTCGCCCCACATCAGGTACACGTCCGCGTAGCGCGCGGCGGCCTCCATCGCCGAGGCGGACGCGCCGCCCAGGTAGATCGGAGGGTGCGGCCGCTGCGCGGGGCGCTGCGCGATCCCGCCGTTCGTGACCCGGAAGAACTCGCCGTTGTGCTCCCAGTCGCGCTCGTGCCAGGACTTCATGACGACGTCCATGAACTCGGCGGTGCGTCGGTAGCGGCTGTCGTGATCGACCTCGCGCCACTCACCGTCGTCGTCTCGCACGAAGTCGCCGTCCTTCGCCAGCTCGTGCAAGTGGCCGCCGGTGACGACGTTGAGGAGGATGCGTCCGCCGGTGAGCGAGTCGAGCGTCGCGGCCATGCGAGCGGCAACCGGTGGGTTCACGAAGCCGGGACGGAAGGCGACGAGGAACTTGATGTGCTCGGTGTGCTGAGCGAGCGTCGCGGCGACCATCCATGCGTCGAGGCACATCTCGCCGGTCGGTACGAGCATGCCCTCGAACCCTGCGGCCTCCGCGGTCTGAGCGACGTGGACGAGATGGTCGAGGGTCGGCTTGATGCGCGTCGACACATCACCGAGCCGCGCTTCGTCACCCATCGAAGGGACGAACCAGAGGAGGTGCACGACCACCGAGGCTAGGCGGACTGCCCGGAGTCTGGGCGGTGGAGGCCGGTAGTTTGGGGAGGTGACCGCGTCCGCTCCGCGCGTGCGGTTCGCGCCCTCCCCGACGGGCTACTTCCACGTGGGTGGCGCGAAGACCGCCCTCTACAACTGGATCTACGCGCGCCAGCACGGCGGTGTGTTCGTCCTGCGCATCGAGGACACCGATACCGAGCGCAACCGCGACGAGTGGATCGACGGCATCCAGAGCGCCTTGCGGTGGATCGGTGTGGAGTGGGACGAAGGGCCGTACTTCCAGAGCCAGCGCACCGCGCTCTACACGGCTGCCGCAGCGCACCTGTTCGCCAGCGGCGCCGCGTACTACTGCGACTGCACGCGTGAGGTGGTCGACGCGCGCACGAAGGGTAGCGAGCGACCCGGCTACGACGGCTTCTGCCGCGATCGGGGCCTCGGACCCGGCGAGGGTCGAGCGCTGCGGTTCCGCACCCCGCGCGAGGGCTCGACGACTGTCATCGACCTCATCCGCGGCGAGCCGGTCTTCGAGAACGCGCTGATCGAAGACTTCGTGCTGCAGCGCTCCAACGGCACCGCGATGTTCATCCTCGCCAACGTCGTCGACGACATCGACATGCGCATCACGCACGTCATCCGTGCCGAGGAGCACCTGCCCAACACGCCGAAGGCGATCCTGCTGTGGCAGGCCCTCGAGGGCGGCGACCTCCCCGTGTTCGCACACGTGCCACTGCTCGTCAACGAGAAACGGCAGAAGCTGTCGAAGCGACGCGATCCGGTTGCGCTCGAGCTCTACCGGGACCAGGGGTACCTGCCGGAGACGATGCAGAACTTCCTGATGCTGCTGGGATGGGCGCCCCCCGACGGCCGCGAGATCATGCCGTTCAAGGAGATTGCCGATCTGTGGCGGCTCGAGGACGTGCACTCGTCGCCGGCGTACTTCGACGTGAAGAAGCTCGAGGCGTTCAACGGGGAGTACATCCGCGCGATGCCGGTCGAGGAGTTCATCGAGCGCTGCGAACCGTGGCTGACGGCTCCCTATGTGGCGTGGCAACCGGAGCAGCTCGACCGCATGGCGTTCGCGGCGATGGCCCCGCTGGTGCAGACCCGCGTCACGAGGCTGGTGGAAGTGCCCGAGATGGTCGACTTCGTCTTCCTCGAGGAACCGAACATCGACCCCACGTCGTGGGACAAGACGATGAAGGGTGCCGACGCGGGAGCGATCTTGGGCGCGACGATCGCGGCCTACGAGGAGGCGCCCTGGGACGCTGACTCACTCAAGGCGGCGCTCGAGATGGTGGGGGAGCGCCACGGCATGAAGCTCGGAAAGGCCCAGGCACCGGTGCGGGTCGCGGTGACTGGTCGCACCGTCGGTCCGCCCTTGTTCGAGTCCCTCGTCGTGCTCGGGCGGGAGCGGACGCTGGAGCGGCTTCGTGCTGCCCACGCACGCGTCTGAGGTCACGGCCCCGACGCCGGTCGTCACTGACGCGCCACCGCGTCGCCCCATGCGGTGGGGGCGCGGCATCCTCATCACGATCGCCGCGCTGGTCGGCTTCCTCGTCCTCTACATCGGTGTGACGTTCGTGCAGGTGTGGATGTCGTCGCGGCACGACGGCGCGAAGCCGGCCGACGCCATCGTCGTGCTCGGCGCGGCGCAGTACAACGGCAGGCCCTCGCCCGTGCTGATATCGCGGCTCGACCATGCGCTCGACCTGTGGAACCAAGGGCTGGCGCCGCTCATCGTCGTCACGGGCGGCAAGCAACCGGGTGACCGGTTCACTGAAGCGACCGCGAGCGCGAACTACCTCATCCAGCATGGGGTGCCCGACGAGAAGATCTTGCGCGAGGTGCAAGGCACGAGCTCGTGGGAGTCGCTCGCCGCGGCGGCGCGCATCCTGAAAGGTCGCGGGCTGTCCGAGGTGATCCTGGTGTCCGATCCATACCACTCGCTGCGCATCGGCGGCATCGCCGACGAGCTCGGGCTCACCGCGCACGTGTCGCCGACGCGCACGAGCCCGATCAGAGGCAGCGCGGAACTGCGTCACATGGTGAGGGAGACCGGCGCGGTCGCGGTCGGCCGCATCATCGGCTACCGACGCCTCCTCCGCCTGGAGGGTTGACCCCGGGGGGAGCGGCTACGCTGCCGGGACCCTTCGGGGGTGGTGTAATCGGCAACACAGCAGGTTCTGGCCCTGTCGTTGGGGGTTCGAGTCCTCCCCCCCGAGCAACGCATGTGCGAACGCCCAGGTCAGCGACCTGGGCCGTCGGGGTTCGCGTCGCGCCACCGAAGATGCTCGGGCAGCGCGACGTCGCCGTAGCCGTTGCAGCGCACCTCGGTGGGACGTAGCTCGAACAGCACGTAGCGATCGGCCGGCTCGTAGGCCGCCGCGGCGGCAACCGAGTCGCGCACGCCGACGTCGTCGACGAAGCGACCCGTGCCTCGTACGGCTGCTTCACCGCCGCTGCCGGCGTTGTCGGGCACACCGTTGTGCAGCGCGAACCATTTGCGGACACGGAGATCGACGCCCTTTGGTGACGTCGGCTCCATGAAGAGATAGAGCCCGTCGGAAGTGAGGATCGGCGTCACGGGATGCACGCGCGGCGCGCCGCTCGCCTGCACGGTCGCGAGGTAGGCGGGTGCGGCCTGCAACAGCTTCGCGACGAACCCCGCGAGATCGGGCTCGTCGGCTGCGAACGCTCCCCAGGTCGCCATCCTCAGCGGGTCACGCCTGCGCGATGCGGACCATGTTCCCCGAGGGATCGCGGAACGCGCAGTCGCGCGCACCCCAGGGCTGTGACGCGGGCTCTTGCAGCACTTCGGCGCCCGACGCACGGACCTTCTCGAACGTGGCGTCGAGGTCGTCCGAGCTGAAGATCGCGGCCTGCAGCGAGCCCTTCGTCACGAGGGACAGGAGCGCATCGCCTTCGGTCTCGGAAAGTCCGCCGTGGGGCTGGAACAGCACGATGCTGACGTCTTGGCCGGGCGCGCCGACCGTGACCCAACGGAAGCCGCCGGACGACACGTCGTTGCGGACGTCGAGGCCGAGCGCGTCGCGATAGAAGCCGAGCGCCTCGTCCGGATCGTGGACCGGGATGAACATGGTGGAGACGGTGATGGTCATGCGACGACGGTACGAGCGCTGGTCCCTCTGTTGCTTCTCCGATCCTGCTCGGAACGTCGAGGTCGCGTCGCGACCTTCGTCACACAGGGCGGCACGACTTCGAGGGCGGTGTGATCGTGCGCGCGGTATTGCGAAGGTGTCTCGCCGACGATCTCGGTGAAGCGCGAGCTGAAAGAGCCGAGCGACGTGCAGCCGACGGCGAAGCACGTGTCGGTGACCGACATCCCCTGACGCAGGAGGGCCTTCGCGCGTTCGATGCGGCGGGTCATGAGGTAGGAGTACGGCGTCTCGCCGTACGCCGCTCGAAACTTGCGCGAGAAGTGCGACGGCGACATCAACGCGGCACGCGCCATGGCAGGGACGTCGAGCGGCTTGGCGTAGTCACGGTCCATGAGGTCACGCGCTCTGCGCAGGTGCGCGAGGTCGGCGAGCTCCTCCGGGGTCATGGCAGTGACGGTATCGACCTTGCACGCGTTGGGGCTTGCGTCACCGCTCCGGATGTGGGAACCTACAACCGAATGGTTGTAGGTCCTCTCACCGACGAGCGAGCCGATCGCGTGTTCCACGCACTGTCCGACGCGACGCGGCGCGACATCGTCGTGCGCGCGCTGGAGGGCGAGCACAGCGTGTCCGCGCTCGCGCGCCGGTATCCCGTGAGCTTCGCCGCGGTACAGAAGCACGTCGCCGTGCTGGAGAGCGCAGGGCTCGTGACCAAGCAGAGGAGCGGCCGCGAACAGCTGGTCCGCAGCAACGTCGAGACCATCCGCAGGGCGAGTCGTCTGCTCGACCAGATCGAAGCCCTGTGGCAAGACCGCATCGGCCGGATCGACGAGATGTTGGCCGACGACGAGCAGAGAGGAACCTCCCGATGACCGTCAAGGACGTCACCAAGGACCCGAAGGCCCTGACCATGAGGATCACGGCAGAGCTCGATGCCACCATCGAGCGGTGCTGGCAGCTGTGGGCCGACCCGCGCCAGCTCGAACGGTGGTGGGGTCCGCCCACCTATCCGGCGACATTCGTCGACCACGATCTCTCCGCCGGGGGCAAGGTCAGCTACTTCATGACCGGACCTGACGGCGAGAAGTTCCACGGCTACTGGACAGTCGTGTCGGTCGACCCACCGCGCGCTCTCGAGGTCAAGGACGGCTTCGCCGACGAGAACGGCGCGCACAACGACGACCTCCCGATCACGAGCATGACCGTGACGTTGAACGAGGGCAGCAGCGGCCGCACCGTCATGGTCATCGAGTCGCACTTCCCCTCGCTCGAGGGGATGCAGCAGATGATCGAGATGGGCATGGAGGAAGGCATGACGCTGGCGATGGGCCAGATCGACGGGATCCTCGCCGAGGGCTGACGCGCCACCTCGTGGATCGCGTCGAGGATGACCTGCACGGTCTTCTCGCCCGCAGCGCTGTCCGGCACGACGACCCACTCGCCGCTGCCACATGTCGTGAGCGCTTCCCAGGGACCCATGGTCACGCCGATGAGAGCCGACCGCTGTCCCTGTAGGATCTGCAATCCACTTGTACGGCCCCATCGTCTAGTGGCCTAGGACACCACCCTCTCAAGGTGGCGGCACGGGTTCGAATCCCGTTGGGGCTGCCACGGAAGTCCCCGTTGATGTGAGCCTCATCGCCGGTCGATTCCACTGTCGATCGCGATCCGTACGTCGCCACGCTCCAGCAAGAGCCCGGCGGGCCCGTTTCCGGTGAGTTCATCGCGCCCAACACCGAAACACACACGATCGCGGTCCTCATGCTCACCCCTCCCGCACCTTGGCTTGTCCTCCCCAGCACCGTCGGACGTCTGCGCTTCCCGAGGAAGTCGGATGTTCTGGACGCACCCGTAGCATGGGATGAGTGATGAAGCTCGTTGAACTCGTCGGTCTCCACATCGAGGAAACGTCGGGTGCACCTCTCGTGCTCCTGCGTGAGCACGACGCCCCTCATCGAGTCGTGCCGATCTTCGTCGGCGGACCCGAGGCGGCCTCCATCGCGGTGGGGTTGTCCGGTCACCCGTCGCCCAGGCCGCTCACCCACGACGTGATGGCATCACTGGTCGACAGCCTTGACGCTCGAGTCCAGGCCGTCGAGGTCACCGACCTGCGCGATGGTGCGTTCTTGGCGGCCATCTCGGTGACAGGGCCGACTGGTGAGCATCGGCTCGACACTCGCCCCTCCGATGCGATCGCCTTGGCGGTGCGGCTCGGCGCTCCGCTGTTCGTCAGCGACGAGGTCCTCGAGGAGGCCGGCGCGGTGGTCCACGCGGCCACCGACGACGCCGCCATCGACGCGGCCATCGACGAGCAGATCGCTGAGTTCCGAGACTTCCTCGACGAGCTCGATCCCGCTGATTTCGCCGACGTTGTCGAGCAAGCCGACCTCGGCCAAGGCGTCGGCGAGCTGCCGCCACCGGCACCAGACGAACCGCTCACCACTGGCGACGGACCCGCGACCGAGGAGGATCTCGACGACCCTGAGGCGTGAGCTCAGCACCGACTCCGACACGAAGTAGGGCCTTCGGGACGACGACCTCCGTACGCCGGTGGTGCCCGGTTCAGGTGTGAGCGGTCGCTGACCACGACATCGTTCTGGGAGTGCTCCCCGAGGGGCGCACCAGCGGCAGCGGGCGGTTGGGCTACCTCTTGGTTGCCGTCTTCTTGGTTGCCGTCTTCTTGGTTGCCGTCTTCTTGGCTGGTGTCTTCTTCGCAGCCGTCTTCGTTGACGTCTTCTTGGCTGACGCCTTCGTTGACGTCTTCTTGGCTGACGTCTTCTTGGCTGACGTCTTCTTGGCGGCGGACCGCTTCTTCGCTGCCACCTTTCTGGGGAGCGTCTTGCGAAGATCAGCGACCCGGCTG
>DATKAS010000433.1:0-7000 GCA_035497855.1 Acidimicrobiales bacterium | reverse complement strand
CGGTGGTCGACGCCGCGCCGTCGCTGCCGTTGCTCTGGTCGGTCGAGTTGATCGCGTCGAGCGCCGAGAACACGGCCTCGCCGATCGCGGTGCCCTCCCCGAGCTGCAGCTGGTCGACCGTGTGCTGCACCGCGGCCATGTTGTCGGTCGGGTCGAGGAGGATGTGCGACGACCCATCGAAGCCGACCAGGCCGACACGCACCCCCTTCGGGACACTCTTGAGGAACGAGGTCGCCGCCGACTTCGCGGCGTCGATGCGGGACGGTGACACGTCGTTCGCATCCATCGACAGCGAGGTGTCGATCGCGAGCATGACCACGCTGCCCTTCTTCGCGACGTCTTCGGCCCGGGCCGGCTTCGCGAAACCCATCGTCCCGACCACGAGCGCGAACAGGAGGAGCAGCGCAGGGAGATGACGGCGCCAGCCCGGACGGTCAGGAGCGACCGAGTCGAGCAGGTCGACGTTGGTGAAGCGCACCGCATACGAACGACGGCGTCGCTGCATGACGAGGTACGCGATCGCGACGGCGATCGGAAGGACGAGGAGCCACAAGCGGTGTGGCGCGTCGAACGACAGGGAGCCCATCAGCGGTGCCCTCCAGCGGCAGCGGCGAGACGGCGCTTGCGCCGTCCGGCAACGAAGCGAACGAGATCGACCACCCAGTCACGATCCGTGCGGAGCACCAGGTGATCTGCACCCGCGGACGCGATCTGGCGCGCGATGCCCGAGCGCTGCGCAGTGGCAGCCGCCGCGTAGCGCTCGCGCAGCTTGCGGTCGTGGGTGTCGACGTAACGGCGCCGACCAGTCTCGGCATCGGCGACCTGCAGCAGGCCGACATCGGGAAGCGACATCTCGCGGGGATCGACGACTTCGACCGCGATGACGTCGTGACGGTGCGCGAGGGCCTGCATCTCGCGCTCCCAACCCGTCGGAGCGAGGAAGTCGGACAGCACCACGACGAGACCACGACGAGAGGCAACCCGCCGGCCGCGACGCAGCGCCTCGCGCAACCCCACGTCATCGGAGCTGTCGCTGTCCCCAGGCGCCTTCAGCGCGGTGAGCAGCGACGCAACGTGCGCGTGCGTGGAGCGAGCGGGAAAGACAGCCCGGGTCGACGCAGTCGTCAATGCGCCGACCCGGTTGCCCCCCCGGCTGGCGAGCAGCGCGAACGCCCCAGCGGCTGCCCATACAACATCTCGCTTCTCGGACCGCGCGGTCCCGAAGTCGAGGCTCTTGGACGCATCGACGAGCAGCCACAGCTCGAGCTCGCGGTCCGCGATGGTGTCGCGCACGTGGGGCTCGGTCGTGCGGGCTGTCACTGCCCAGTCGATGTGTCGGGTGTCGTCTCCTGCGACATATGGGCGCGCCTCGCCGGTGTCGCTCCCCGGTCCGGGAAGCAGGCCGGCGTAGTCGCCCTGCAACAGGCCGTCGAGGCGCCGCAGCACGGCGAGCTCGAGGTTGTTGATCGCGGCAACCGACGGTGGGGTCACCCGCGGCTTGGCGGGCAACCCTGCGGGTCTCATCGAGGCAGCCTCACCGTGAAGACGGCTGCACGCGCGGCGCGCCGACCTTCGTGAGGGTGGCAACGAGCACGTCGTCGACGGTCACGCCGTCTGCAACCGCGTCGAACGACAGCACGAGGCGATGGTTCAGCACGTCGTACGCGATGTCGTAGACGTCCTGCGGGAGCAGGTACGAGCGGCCCCGCAGCAATGCCAGCGCGCGGCCGGCGGCCACCAAGCCGATGCTCGCACGAGGGCTCGCGCCGTACGCGAGCAGACCATCGAGCTCACCCAGCTCGTGCTCCTCGGGATGACGCGTCGCGAGCACGAGGCGCACTGCGTAGTCGAGCACCTCGGGTGCGACGGTCACCGACGCAGCGACTTGCTGCAGCGCAGCGACGTCCTCCGTGTCGAGCAGGCGCGTGGGCGTTTCGAGCGTGCCCGACACCCGGTTCACGATCTCGTGCTCCTCGGCCGCCGTCGGGTAGTCGACGGGGATGCGCATGAGGAAGCGGTCGCGCTGCGCCTCGGGCAGCGGGTACACGCCCTCCGACTCGATCGGGTTCTGCGTGGCGAGCACGAGGAACGGTGACGGCACCTTGTGGGTGACGCCGCCGATCGACACCTGCCGCTCACCCATGACCTCGAGCAGCGCCGACTGCACCTTGGCGGGAGCGCGGTTGATCTCGTCAGCCAGCACGAAGTTCGCGAACACTGGTCCGAGCTCGACGTCGAACGTCTCGGTCGACGGGCGGTAGATGCGGGTGCCGACGATGTCGGACGGGATCAGGTCGGGCGTGAACTGGATGCGGGTGAACGTGCCACCGAGCGTCTTCGACAGCGTCGACACGGTCAGCGTCTTGCCGAGGCCCGGCACGCCCTCGAGGAGGCAGTGGCCGCCTGCGAGCAAGCCGACCAGCACACGCTCGAGCACGCGCTCCTGGCCGACGATGACGCGGCGCAGCTCGACCAGCACCTGGTCGAGGCGGGCGCCGGCCTCGGCGAACGCCTGCGCGCGCAGGTCACGGTCAGGGGTCTCGGTCATCTGGATCGTCTCCCTGTTGATCTCCGCCTTCGTCTCCGTCATATCGATGCTCATCGAACCGGCTCCACGCTCTCTGCGATCGCCTTCACGTCCGCCGGCGTGACGAACGAGTCGCCCGTCACCTTCACGAACAGATCGCCGTCGACCCACGCGTACCCATCGCTCGTCTGCTTCGCATCGTGGCCGCCGACCTGCACGTCGTCACCGTTCGTGCCGTCGTAGGTCGCTTGCGCGTCGGAGCCGCGCTCCGCCTCGATCGTCACGGTGCCACGCGGCCCGCGCAGCACGATCGTCTGCTTGCCCTCGACGCTCGAACCGTTCTGCGTCGTGGCGATCTGGTTGCGCTCCTGCGAGTAGCCGTCGGGCATCGCGGTCACCTGAACGAGGCCGAGTGCCGGTTGCACGTCGCTGCTGCCGCTGCCTTGGTCCGGAGTCGTGCCCTGCTGATCGTCGGGCGCCGGGGCACCGTTGCCGAGCAGCTCGTCGAGCAGCTGCTGCAGCGCCTGGCCCGGATCACCGTTCAGGAGGTCCTGCAGGCCGGGGATCTGATCGAGGCCCGGGATCTGGCTCAGGTCGTCGGGGAGCTGGTTCAGGCCAGGGATCTGGCCGAGGCCCGGGATCTGGCCGAGACCGTTCTGGTCGGAGCTGCTGTCATCGGGCACCGCTGGTGCGTTCACGCCGCCAGCGGTCTTCACCTGGTCGATGAGGGCCTGCGCCGTCTCGACCGGGATCGCGAAGCCAACGCCGTTGCTACCACCCGACGAAGACGCGATCGCGGTGTTGATGCCGATGACCTTCGCCTCGACGTCGACGAGCGGGCCGCCGGAGTTGCCCGGGTTGATCGGCGCGTCGGTCTGGATGAGGCCGGTCAACGTGATGTTGCCGATCGGAAGGGTGCGGTCGAGGCCGCTGATGATCCCGGAGGTCACCGAGGCCGAGAACCCGAACGGGCTGCCGAGCGCGATCGCGGTGTCACCGACTTCGGGGCTCTGGTCGGCGAGCGCTGCGGTCGGGAGGTCTTTGTCGGTCTTCACTGCGACGATCGCAAGGTCGTGGGCCGCGTCGCGACCGACGACGGTGCCGTCGAGCGACTGCCCGTCCGCGGTCTTGACCGTCACCTGATCGGTGCCCTCGACCACATGGTGCGCGGTGAGGATGAGGCCGCTCTTGTCGTAGATGACGCCGCTGCCGACGCCGTTGTCGTGCTGGATCTCGACCACAGCGGGCGCGACCTGCTTCACGACGGACTGGACGGACTCGGGCTGGTTCGGCGCCGACGCGCCCGCGACCGGCGACGCGGCGTTGGCCGTGGAGTGGTCGTCCTTGTTCACGACGGCGAACACACCGGCCACCGCGGCGGCACCGACCACGGCGCCGACGCACGCGGCGAGCACGCGGCGGCCGCGCTTGCTGGTGGGCTTGGGAGCCGGCTCACCCGTCGCCTCCGTCGTGGAGTACGTCGTCGTGGGCGGCGGCGGCGGAAGCGGGACGCCGAGCGGCGGAGTGGGGGGCAGCTGGCGCCATGTCTTGTGAGGCGGAAGCGGCCGCTCGATCACGTCGTCTTGCGGTGCGGGCATGGAGAGTCCTCCGGCGAGATGTCGCTGACCGGAGGAACCTACGAAGTCAGGGATAAAGGGGGCGTCAAACCGGCTGCGGGCTCGCCAGCGGGTCGGTGACGTGGTGGATCCCGTCGGGATCGATCACCTCGGCCGCATCAGCGCCGGGATCGGCCGGCAGCCACACCACGAACGTCGTGCCGACGCCAGGTTCGGATCGCAACGTCAGCTGCCCGCCCTGCGCCTCGACGAGCTGGCGCGCGATCGTGAGGCCGAGCCCGTGCGGCTCGGCGCTGCTGTTGCCCTCGGCGTCACGGCGCCGGTCGACCTCGTAGCGGCCCTGCCAGTACCGCTCGAACACGAGCGGCTGCTCGGCGGGCTCGATGCCCGGCCCTTCGTCGCGCACCGCGATCCACACCCAGCCGGGTCGCACGCCGCAGCCGAGCGTGATCGTCGAACCCGCTGGTGCAAGGCGCACCGCGTTCGCGAGAAGGTTGCCGACCGCGCCCCGGATCGCGGCTCGGTCGACGGCCGCGGGCAACGCGCCGGGGGCGACGACGTCGATGTGCAGCCCGCGAGTCGAGGCCGGCCCTGCGTGCTCGGCGGCGAGCGCGTGTGCCTCCTTGGCGAGATCGATCGAGGTCTCCGCGCCCTGGAGCGACAGCCGTCCGTGGGCGGACAGGTCGTCGACGGTGCGGCCCATGCGATCGATGGCGCGGCGCGCAGCGGACACCTGCGTCTCGGTCTCCCCGCTCAACGCGGGATCGGTGGCCGCGAGCTCGAGGTTCGTCGTCGCGACGGCGAGCGGCGTGCGCAGCTCGTGCACCACCTCGTGCAGGAGCTGACGTTGCTCCTCCCGGCGAGCGTCGAGTCGATCGAGCATGTGATCGACTCCCGTCGCGAGCCGCCCGAGCTCGTCGTCGCGCGGCTGTAGGTGCACCCGCTCGTCCGTCTCGGTGCCATCGACGCGCTCGACGACCTCGGCGACCTGCTCGACGGGCTTCAGGACGCGCCCCGCGACCAGCCATGCCAGCGCCGCGGCGGGTACGAAGGACGCGGCCATCGCCGTGAGCATCCAGCGCACGCCGTCGCGGCGAGCGCGCTCGGCCGCCGCGGTCGAGTCCTGCGACGTGATCTGCACGAGCGCGATGCGGTCGCCGACCTGCTCCACGCGCGTGACGGTGACGGGCTCGGGCTTGTACCCCAGCCACCCTCCGAGCAGGTAGCCGAAGAGGCCGACGAGGGCCGCTGTCGCGAGGGCGAGCGCAGTCATCCCGAGAGCGAGCTTCCAGCGCAGGGTGCCGCGACGCTTGCTCATGCTGCGGCCAACCGGTACCCGCGGCCGGGGAGCGTCTCGATCACGTCGGTCGCGCCGGCCGCGGCGAGCTTGCGACGCAGGTTGCTCAACGTGACCCGCACCGTGTTGGTGAACGGGTCGGCGTGCTCGTCCCACACGTGCTCGAGCAGCCGCTCCGCGCTGTGCACCTCGTTCGGGTGGAGGAGGAACCAGCGCAGCAGCGCGTACTCCTTCGGGTTGAGCTCGACGAGCACGTTGCCGTTGCGCACCTCCTGCCGAGCGCCGTCGAGCACGAGGTCGTTCCACTGGATGAGCGCGCCGGTCGCCCCGGACTCGCGGCGCAGCAGCGCTCGCATCCGGGCGAGCAGCTCCCCCAGCGCGAACGGCTTGACCATGTAGTCGTCGGCGCCCTGGTCGAGGCCCTCGATCCGCTCCTCCACCCCTCCCCGGGCGGTGAGCATGAGGACGCGGGTCAGCCGAGCCGGATCGTTGGCACGCTGGTCGACGATCTCCCGGCACACCTCGAGGCCGTCGATGTCGGGCAGGTTCAGGTCGAGGCAGACGAGGTCGTACTCGGTGACCGGCAGCCGCTCGAGCGCGGACCGCCCATCGGCGGCGATGTCCACCGCATAGCCCTCACGGCGCAGGCCGGTGGCGATCGCCCCGGCGAGATCGGGCTCGTCTTCGACGACCAGGATTCGCATGCTCGTTCCTCTACGACGGTACGACGTCAGAGGTTCCCTGGTGGGTTCGATCGACCAGCACGAGGGCGGCGAGCACGACCGCGAGCAAGGCGTAGCAGGCGATGCCCGCCCGCAGGCCGTGAGCATCGACCACGACGCCGATCCCGATCGGGACGACGAAGCCGCAGAACTCGATCGTGCTGACGACGGCCGAGACCGTGCCGGCCTGGCCCGGGCGGAGGAGGAGCACTCGTGCCTGCAACGCGGTCCAGAACCCGATCATCCCGAACCCGAAGACGACGGTGCCCGGAAGCACGAGCAGCGCGGTCGGGGCCAGCGCGATCGACGTGACCGCGCAGGCGAGGAGCACCGCAGGCCGAACGAGCGGAGGGTCCGGCGGCGCCCGACGAGCCTGCACCGCGGCGCCGAGCAGCGACCCGACGACGGTGGCCATCGCGATCGCGGTCGCGACCGTCCTCGACATGCCGTCGGTGCGCTGCAGGTGCGCGATGAGGAACGCGAGGAACGGCTCGTCGAGCGGCGAGAGGAGCATCGCCATCACACCGAAGACCCACACCCGGCGATCGCGCAGAATCGATGCGAGCGCGCGGTGCGGCGCTTCCTGCTCCTCGTGCCGGCGGGGAGGAGGGAGCGGCGACAGCGCGAGCCACACGCCGTACGCCGCCATGAGCACCGCAGCGAGGAGGAACGGCGCCTGCCACCCGAAGCCCATCCACGCGGTGGCGATGATGAGCGCGGGCCCGAGGAGATCGCCGATCGAGCCCATGAAGTTCGAAGCGCCCAGCATGCGGGGCAGGTCCTCACCGCTGACGTCGACGAGCGCGAGCTCGGAGGCGTCGACCATCGCCGACGCGGCGACCCCGATCACGAAGGACGCACCGACGAGGACGAGGTA
>DATKAS010000432.1:0-15173 GCA_035497855.1 Acidimicrobiales bacterium | reverse complement strand
CTCGAGAAGCAGCAGCATCGAGGTCGGACCCGCGCCGAGCTTGCCGAGTGCCATCAGCAGCAACGCGAACGCGACCGCCGCGGCGACACCCGCGGCGAGCGACTGGAGACGCAGGTGCGCAGGCACCTCGACACCACCGTCGAATCCGCACCGCACCGCCATCGCGACCGCAGCGCCCGTGCTCAGCCACGTCGCCACCGTGACCGGATCGGATCGAGCGACGACCCGCTCGCTGACCAGCAGGTAGCAGGCGTAGGTGGCCGCGGCGGCGAGCGCGAACATGGCTCCCGCCGTGGTGATCGACACGTCGGAACCTCCGGTCGCGACGAGCACGACGCCGACGAGCGCAACCACGAACGCGATCAGCGCGATGCGTTGTGGGCGACGGTGACCGAACGCCCACTGCAAGAGCATGACGATGCCGGGGTTCGTGTAGAAGAGCAGCGAGACCGCAGCCGCCGACCCGCGCTCGAGCCCGAGGAAGTACAGGGTGCTCTCGCCGCCGTACCCGACGAACCCGAGCGCGAGCACACGGACGCGCTCGCCGCGGACGGGTGCGAGCGGTCGCCGGAGCACCGCCGTCGCGCCGAGCAGCAAGAGAGCCGACACCGCAAACCGTGTGAGCAGCGCGCTCGACGAGGGCATGCCGTCGCGCACCTGCACGCGCCCGATGACTGCCGTGAGCGACCATGCGAACGCGGACCCGATGGCCCAGACCGCCCCGATCGGGATCTCGGAGCCGCGGCGAGCCGCAGCGGGCACGTCAGCGATACATGGCCTCGATCTGCTCGGCGTACCGCGCGTGGATGCCGCGGCGCTTCAGCTTGGAGGTCGGGGTGAGCAAGTCGGAGTCGGCGAGCCACTCCTCACCGATCAGCGTGAACTTCCGGATGCTCTCGGCGCGCGCGAACTGCTCGTTGATCTCGTCGACACCTTTCTGCACTTCCGCGATCACCCTGGGATCGAGCGCGAGGTCCTCCATCGAGTCGAAGTCGATGCCTTGCGCCTTCGCCCACACCGGAGCGACTTCGGCGTCGAGGACGAGGACAGCGGAGATGAACGGCCGCCCGTCACCGATCGCGCAGGCCTGGCCGATGAGCGGGACGAGCTTCAGCGCGTTCTCCAGGTTCGCGGGGCTGATGTTCTTCCCGCCCGCGGTGATGATGAGCTCCTTCTTGCGATCGACGATCTTGAAGTAGCCGTCCTCGTCGACGGTGCCGATGTCGCCCGAGTGCAACCACCCGTCGATCAACGTCTCGTCCGTCTTGTCCTGCTGCTTGTAGTAGCCCTTGAACACGTTGCCGCCGCGGCAGATGACTTCACCGTCCTCCGCGATCACGACCTCGCATCCGGGAATCGCTTGGCCGACGGTGCCAGCCTTCACCCTGTCGGTCGTGAACGTCATGGGGCCGGAGCTCTCCGACATGCCGTAGACCTCGGCGAGAGGCACGCCGATCGCACGGAACCAGGCGAAGATCTCGGGCGACATGGGCGCCGCACCGGTGACCGCGAGATCGAGCTCGTCGAGACCCACGAGTCCGCGCACAGTGCTGAACGCGACCGCGTCGAGGAAGTCCCAGGTGTCGAGCTCCTCCTTCGTCGCGGTGCCCCACGCCTTCTTCTCGACGATCGGGATCGCCGCCGCGATCGCCTCGTCGAACTTCGCCTTCCGGTCCGGGTCGCCCGCGAGCACCGCGTTCACCCCCGCGTACACCTTCTCCCACACGCGCGGCACGCCGAACAGCACGTTCGGGTGCACCTCTCGCGCGTACGTCGCGATCTGGCTGAAGTCGGGACACGTGGTGACCGTGAACCCGAGGACCGCCTGCTGGTAGTGGCTCGTCATCCGCTCGGCGATGTGCGCCATCGGGAGGTAGGAGATGACCTTCTTGCCGACGTAGGTGTCGAAGGTGATGCAGCGACGCAGGCTCTCGACCGTGAACACGACGTTGTGCTGGTCGAGCATCACCGCCTTCGCCGGACCGGTCGTGCCTGACGTGTAGATCATCGTGGCGAGGTCGTCAGGCGACGTCTGCGAGGCGAGCTCTTCGAGGTCGAGCGGCTCGGTGCTCATCAAGTCGTCGAGCGACCTCACGTCTCCCGTGGCGAGGCTCGAGTCCATCACGGCGATGTGAGCGAGCGTCGGGATCTCGCCTCGGATCTTCGAGAACTTCTCGAGGAACCCGGCGTCTTCGAGGATGGCGGCCCGTGCCTCGCAGTGGGTCGTGAGGTAGACGATCTCGTCGACCGAGGACGAGTTGTAGATCGAGACGGGCGTGATGCGGAGGAACTGCGCTGCCGTGTCGAGCCAGTGGAAGTCCGGCCGGTTGCGCATCATCATCACGACCTTGTCGCCCGCTTCGAGGCCGAGCCCGCGCAACGCTGCGGCGGCCCGTGCGACCAGGTCGCGGTAGTCGTCGAACGTCCACTCCTTCCACCTGCCGCCGTCGTCCATGCAGCGCAGCGCGACCGCGTCGCCGTGCGCGGCGACGGTCTTCAGGAACAGGCGAGGGATCGTCTGACCAGCAACGGCCCGATCAACCTCTTCGATGCTGGCCCATGCCATCGCATCCCCCTCTCGCTGACGGTGGACCGAAAATCTCTCACACGCGGGTTGGACAGTTCTGCCCTCGCTGAGCAGACTTGACCCATCGGTCAATCTGACCGCCGCACCGAAGGGGCAACCGCCATGGCCACCGCTGTCATCATCGACGCCGTCCGCACCGCCGGGGGCAAGCGCAACGGCAAGCTGCGCGACTGGCACCCGGTCGATCTCGCTGCCGAGACGCTGAAAGCGCTGGTCGAGCGCAACCAGCTCGATCCGGCCCTCGTGGAGGACGTGATCATGGGCTGCGTCATGCAGGTCGGCGAGCAGGCCGCGAATGTCGGGCGCAACGCCGTGCTCGCCGCCGGCTTCCCCGAGACCGTGCCGGCGACCACGGTCGACCGGCAGTGCGGCTCGTCGCAGCAGTCCGCCCATTTCGCCGCGCAAGGCGTCATCAGTGGCGCGTACGACATCGTGATCGCGGCGGGCGTCGAAGTGATGACGCGCGTGCCCATGGGCGCATCGTTCGCCGAGGGCAAGTACGGGATCCCGTTCGGGCCGGCGGTGAACGCCCGGTACGCGCCCGTGGGCGGTCTCGTGCCGCAGGGCATCTCGGCCGAGCTGATCGCCGAGAAGTGGGGCCTCAGCCGCGAGGACCTCGACACCTTCGCCGCGCAGAGCCAGCAACGCGCCGCTCAGGCGACCACCGAAGGCCGCTTCCAGAACGAGATCATCGCGGTGAACGGCGCCGACGGCGACCTCGTCGTGGCGGATGAGGGCATCCGCCCCGACACCACCGTTGAGTCGCTCGGCAAGCTGAAGCCGTCGTTCAAGGAGGACGGCAAGGTCACCGCAGGCAACTCGAGCCAGATCACCGACGGCGCATCAGCCGCGCTCATCATGAGCGAGGAGAAGGCGAACGAGCTCGGGCTCAAGCCGCGGGCACGCTTCGTGTCGTTCGCGCTGGCGGGCGCCGACCCTCGCATGATGCTCACCGCGCCGATCCCTGCGACCTCCAAGGTGCTCGAGCGAGCCGGCCTGACGCTCGATCAGATCGACCTCACCGAGATCAACGAGGCATTCGCATCGGTCGTGCTCGCGTGGGAGAAGGAGCACCATCCCGACATGAGCAAGGTCAACGTGAACGGCGGCGCGATCGCGCTCGGCCATCCGCTCGGCTGCTCCGGCACGAAGCTCCTCGCCACGTTGCTGAACGAGCTCGAGCGCACCGGCGGCCGCTACGGCCTGCAGACGATGTGCGAGGGCGGCGGCATGGCGAACGCCACCATCATCGAGCGGTTGGGTTAGCCCGCCGCGGTCGGGGCGCAACGCCTCGGCCGTAGGCTCATGGTCTCATGTTCGGCACGATCGTGTGGGCGGCAATCGGCGTCCTGATCGGCCTGTTCGTGTTCCGAGTCGGCCTCGGGATGCTGCGGTCGCTGTCCACCCCATTGCCTCCGCCGCCCCCCGCAGGCGAGATGCGCAAGGTCAAGATCCAGTACCGGTGCTCGATCTGTGGCACCGAGGTGCGCATGACCCTGGCGACCGACGAGCTCCCCGAGCCGCCTCGGCACTGCCAGGAGGACATGGAGCTCGTCGCGCCCATCGAATGAGGACCGTCGAGTGGCGGGGAAGTTACAGCGATGTGACGAACCCCAGAGTTGTCCCCAGGCTGGGGAAACCGGAGCGGGGCGTCAGCGGTACTGCGTCGCGGTGGCGATCCCGCCGAGGATGAACGCGAGGCCGACGAGCAGGTACCAGTTGCTGGCCGCGCCCGGCAGCACCTCGAGGTAGTTCAACATGATCAGCACGGCTCCGAGGCCGAGCAGGACGAACATGAGGATCGGCACCCAGCGAGGGCTGACCTTCACGGCCTTCGGGACCGGTGGGGTGTACCGGCCCGAGGAGGTGTCGTCTCTCGGGGGCGCGGGCTTGCTGCCCGACTGCGTTCCCTTGGCCGTGACCCGGCCTCCACCACGTCGCTTCGGAGGTGCCATTTCGGCAGTCGAGACTAGCAACCGGGCTCCTATCCTCAGAGTCGATGCCGCCTCGGATCCTCGTCGTCGACAACTACGACTCATTCGTCTACAACCTCGTGCAGTACCTCGGCGAGCTCGGCGCCGACCCAGTCGTCCACCGCGCTGATCGCTTCACGCTCGCCGACGTCGAGGACCTTGCTCCGGATGCGATCCTGATCTCGCCGGGCCCGGGTCGCCCCGAAGACGCCGGCCTCTCCAACGCGATCATCGAACGCTTCGCAGGCACGTGCCCGATCCTGGGAGTGTGCCTCGGCCATCAAGCCATCGGCCAGGTGTACGGCGGCGAAGTCGTGCGGGCGATGACCGTGATGCACGGCAAGACGTCGCTCATCCACCACACCGGGCAAGGAGTGTTCGCCGGGCTGCCCGATCCGTTCGAAGCGACGAGGTACCACTCGCTCGTCGTCGAGCGTGCCTCTCTTCCTTCATGCCTCGAGGTGACGGCCGAGTCCGACGACGGCACGATCATGGGCCTGCGTCATCGCGATCACGCAGTCGAAGGCGTGCAGTTCCATCCCGAGTCCGTTCTCACCGCCGCCGGCCACCAGCTGCTCGCAAACTTCCTCTCGCAGGTCGGCAGCCCTGCTGGGTCAGGGAGCTGAGCCGAACAGGATCGAGGTCGACGGGCTCCCCCCGCCGGGGAACGTCGTCGACGAACCGACGCCGCCCGTGATGTCTCGTCCGACGACGACGTTCACGATCAGGCCCGTGTCTGCCTTCACGCCTGGGTCCGGGTTCTGAGCGACGATCAGCCCGATGCGCGGATCGCCGGGCGACAGGTTCACGAACTGCGTGTCCATCTGCAGGCCCGCGTTCGTGAGCTGATCGAGCGCCGCCGACTGGGTGAGGCCGATCAGGTTCGGCACGGTCGTCACCGGCGTGCCCGCAGAGATGATCATGGTCACCGTGCTGTCGCGCGCGACCTGCGTGCCTGCCGGCGGATCGGTCGCGATGACGCGCCCGACGGCCACGCTGTCCGACGCCTGTTGCTTGGTCTCCACCTGGAAGTTGCGACCCAGCGTCGCAGCCGCGCTCAGCTGATCTTGGCCGGCCACGTCCGGGATCGCGATCTGGTCGGGAGGACCGGCAACTTGGAGCGTGACGACCGTCTGCGTCGGCACCGCCTCCCCTGGCGGTGGGTTCTGCGCGAGCACCGTGCCTTCGGCCTGGTCCTCCGCGGTCACCGTGACGATGTTCGTCTGCATGTTGATGCCCTCGAGCTTGGCGACGGCATCCGCCTGCTGCAGTCCCACGACGTTCGGGAGCTTGACGGGCGCGGAGCCCGAGCTCGCGGTGATGGTGACCGTGCTCCCCTTGTCGGCGGAGGTGTTGGGGTCGGGGCTCTGCGCGAAGACGATGTCGGCGTCGACGTCGTCGCGCTGCTCGAAGTGCGCTTGGACCTTGAACCCCTGCCCTTGGAGCGCTGACGTGGCGTCGGCCGACTTCATGTTGAGCACCGAGGGCACGTTCACCTTCTCTGCCGCGCCCTTGTTGTCGAGCTTGCCCGACGTGAGCAGCCACGCCATGAGACCGAGGCCGGCGAGCACCAGGATGACGAGCACCCAGATGCCGATGTGGTGCCGCGGCCCGTCGTCGACCTCCTCGTACTCGGTCACCGGCACGTTCTGCGTGCGCGGCACCGCCGGCTCGACGCGGGTGGGCTGATAGGCGGTCGGGTCCACGTTCTGCGTCGCTTGGCCCGCACCGGCCGCGACCGCCGCCGCGGTCGCTGCCTCAGCCGCAGTCACCTCGTTCTCTGCTGTCGTCCCTCGTGCGGCGGTCGCCCCGAGCGGCGGCTTGCCCGCGCGGACGCGCCGGAGATCGGTGATCAGGTCGCCGCAGTTCGCGTAGCGGTCAGCCGGGTCCTTGGCGAGCAGCTGCAACGTGATGCCCTCGAGACCGGGCGGCGTGGTCGGCACGATCTGGCTCGGCGGCACCGGCCTCTCGTGCACTTGCTTGTACGCGATGGACACCGGGTTCTCACCCGTGAACGGTGGCTTGCCCGTGAGCATCTCGTAGAGCACGACACCGAGCGAGTACAGATCGCTGCGCGGGTCGAGCTGGTGCCCCTGCGCCTGCTCAGGCGAGAAGTAGCTCGCCGTTCCCATGACCGACCCGGCCTGTGTCAGGTCCTGCTCGTGTGCGGTGTTCAGCGCGCGGGCGATGCCGAAGTCCGCGACCTTCACCTGCCCGTCGCGCGTGATCAGGATGTTGGCCGGCTTGATGTCGCGGTGGATCACACCGCTCGTGTGTGCTGACGCGAGCGCCAGAGCAACGGCGACCGTCGCGTCGATCGCCCGGTCGGGACGAATGCGGCCTTCGGTGCGGAGCACGTCGGCCAGGCTGCGACCGTCGATGTACTCCATCACGATGTAGTAGGTGCCGGCAGCCTCGCCCCAGTCGTAGACGCTGACGATGTTCGGGTGGTTGAGGTTCGCCGCGGCCTGGGCCTCCCGCCGGAACCGCTCCACGAAGGCCGGGTCCTGCGCGAACTCGGGGAACAGCACCTTCAGCGCCACTGGCCGGTCCAAGAGCTGGTCGCGCGCCAGGAAGACGTCCGCCATGCCGCCCCGACCCACTCGGCGCTGCAGCTCGTACCGCCGATTGAGGACGGTGGCGTCGGATTGCGACATCGTCGAGCCAGCCTACTGACCGGTCGAAAGCCGGTCGGGTGCAGCCAGGATCGTCTGCATCACTGCCTTCGCGATGGGTGCAGCCACGCGCCCACCCGTCGATTCGGTCGCACCGCTCTGGTCGAGCACGACCACCGCCACCGCGACCCTCGGGTTGTCAGCGGGCGCGAAGCCGATGATCCACGCATGCGACCTCGGCGGATCGCTACCGAGCTGCGCGGTGCCGGTCTTGCCGGCGACGAGGACACCGGGGATCTGCATCCGGGTCGCCGTGCCGTGCTGGACGACATTCACCATGGCGTCGCGCATGATCGCCGCGTTCGCGACACTGAGCGGTCGGCGCCAGAACCGGGCGACACCCTTGTCGATCACGTCGCCGTCACTGTTGCGCACCTCCTGCATCACGTGGGGTTGCTCGATGACTCCTCCGTTCGCGACACCAGCGGCGACGAGCGCCATCTGCAGCGCGGACGCCTGCACGTCGTTCTGACCGATCGCGGCCTGTGCGAGCGCCGGGGTGTTGTGGTCGAAGAACGCGACGGGCGGAAAGAACGAGGCTGCGGGCGCCGGGAGATCGATGGGCGGCTTCGCGTTGAACCCTTCCGCCTCTGCCTGACCGACCATGACCTCGGGTCCGAGGTCGACGCCCATCTGCGCGAAGGCACTGTTGCAGGAGACAGCGAGGATGTTGAACAGCGTGCCGCCGCACACCTCACCACCGAAGTTCTCGATCGGGTTCGTCGTGAGTGGCGGCGTGTAGCTCTCGGCCGGCGGGTAGACGGGGCTCGTCGGCGTGACCTGTCCGCTCTGGAGGCCGGCCGACGCGGTCACGACCTTGAACGTCGATCCGGGGAAGTACCGCTCTCGATACGTCGCAGGCACGAGCGGCTTTCCCGGCGCCTGCAACAAGAACTTGCGGGCTGTGTCAGCCTTCGCGAAGTCGTGGGTGGCGAGCAGGTTGGGGTCGTACGACGGGAAGCTCCACATCGCGAGGATCGCTCCGTCCCGCGGGTCGAGAGCGACGACCGACCCTTGCCGATCACCGAGCTGCTCCTTGGCCGTGGTCTGCGCGTCGGAGCGCAGGCTCAGGGTGACATCAGCGGTCGTGATCTGATCCTCGAAGAACGAGTTCCAGCTGAACACTCGCTGGGAGTCGGTGCGTCCCGCGAGCACGTCGTTGTACGAGCGCTCCACGCCGTCACTCCCGAAGTTGAACGCAAAGAAGCCCGTGACCCCTGCGAACAGGTCCTTCGTCGGATAGACGCGCTGGTAGTTGTAGCGATCGTTGCTCGGCACCGACTGGGCGAGGATCACCCCGTCCGCCGTCTGGATCAGCCCGCGCGGGCGGCTGAAGTCGCGCACGACCTGCCGCGTGTTCAACGGGTTCGCGTTGTACGAGTCGGCTCGCACGACCTGCAGGATGTTCAGCTGCACGAACAGGGCGACATAGCAGGCGAGCAACCCGATGCCGAGCCGGCGGATCTGCTTGTTCATGCGGCCGCCTGCACCTTCGCCGCACGCTTGCTCGCTCGAGTGCGCCTGGGTTCGACCTCGCCGGCGCGTCGGGCGTGCTCGTCGCTGATTCGCATGAGCAGCGCGATCAGCACGTAGTTCGCGACGAGCGAGGAGCCCCCGTACGAGATGAACGGCAACGTGACACCGGTGAGCGGCACGACCCTCGTGACGCCGCCGATGATGATGAAGGCCTGCACCCCGATGATCGTGGTGAGGCCGACTGCGAGCAGCTTCTCGTACGGCCGCTCAGCGACGCGCGCGATGCGCAGGCCGACGCCGACGATGAGTATGTACGCGGCGAGCACCGCCGCACCGCCGAGCAAGCCGAGCTCCTCGCTGATGGCAGCGAAGATGAAGTCGGACTCGACAGCAGGGATGCGGGTCGGGTCGCCGAGGCCGAGCCCCGCCCCGGTGATCCCTCCCCAAGCGAACGCGAAGATCGCCTGCACGATCTGGAAGCCCTTTCCCGTCGGGTCCGCCCAGGGGTTGCGCCAGATCGCGACGCGGTCGCGCACGTGCGCGAACTGCGTCCACGAGAGGTACGAGCCGATCCCGAAGAGCACCGCACCGAGTCCGAGGTACATCGGTCGCTCGGTCGCGACCCAGAGCATCACGACGAAGAGAGCGAAGAACAGCAGGGACGACCCGAGGTCGCGCTCGGCGACCATGATCACGAGCGAGATGCCCCACGCGACACCGACCGGGCCGAGGTAGCGAGGCTCGGGCAAGTGGAAGGGCCCGACACGCCAGGTCGTCATCGCGAGCAGCTCTCGGCGATCGACCAGGTACGCGGCGAAGAACAGGGCCAGTGCGATCTTGGCGAACTCACCGGGCTGGAAGTTCAGCGACCCGAGGCTCACCCAGATCTTGGCGCCGTTGATGTCGCGACCGATCCCTGGGACGAGCGGCATCAGCAGGAGGAGCAGGCCGATCAGGCCGAACGTCCACTCGAGCCGCTGCAGCTCCCGGATCCTTCGAACGACCACGAGCGTGAGCACGTAGGCGCCGATGCCCACCGCTGTCCAGTTCGCTTGAAGCGCCGCCAGGTGCTCGTTGAGCCTCGCGATGAACACGTACCCGATTCCGTTGAGCAGAACGGCGAGCGGAAGGAGCGTGCCGTCCGCTCCGGGTGCGAGCCGGCGCGTCGCGATGTGTGCGATGAGGAAGAGCGCGAGCACCTGCGCGAGGAACGGACCGATGTTCGCCGGGAGCGATGCCGTGCGTCCCAGCGCGCTCAGCGCGTACAGCCCCGAGATGATGAGGGCCGCGAAGACGAGGAGCGCCAGCTCTGTGCGGCGCCGCTTCATCAGGGCGTGACGGTAGCCCCGGGCACCCCCAGAACTGTCGTCACGGCACCGCCCGACAGCTGCGACTGCTCGTCCTGCAGCGCCGCGACGTACGCGTCGGCGTCGGCCTCGGAGGCACGGGGCTTGCCGTCGTCGAGCACGCTGAGCTTGCCCGCAGGCACATCGTCACGCTGCAGGTGGTAGTGCTTCACGACCGTGGGCTGGAACCACAGCACGCCGCCCGGCTGGCCCTTGAACAGGGTCACCGTGTCGCGATCGAAGCCGACGAAGTACGTGCCGCGTGCGTACCAACCCACGCCGACGACGGCGATGCCGACGACCGTCAGCAGCGAGACCGTGAAGAGCCCGGTGCGCCACGTGAGGATCCGACTCGAGCGCGATGCCCCGACGAGCTCGCGCTCGGCGCCTGGCTCCTGCTCGTCGAGGTCGTCGTCGTCCGCCTCGTCGAGCTCCGCGTCGGTGTGGAAGGGAGGCGGAAGAGGAGGGGGGAGCTCGTGCTCGAACGGTTCGGGCGCGGTGTCGTCGAGCCAGTCACCGACGGGCGTGATCGCATTGGTCGCGTTCGGGTCGAATGCCTCGAGACCCATGATCTCTTCGGCGGGCAGCGCTTCGTTCGGGTCGAGACCCTCGACGACATCGACGATGACGACGGTGATGTTGTCGCGGCCGCCGCCGTCGTTGGCCATCGTCACGAGGATCTCGGCTGCCTGCTCCGGATCCTCGGTGTCGACGAGCACCCGGGCGATGCTCTCGTCGGACACCTCGTTGAACAGGCCGTCGCTGCAGAGCAGGTAGCGATCACCCGAGAACGGCGCGACCTCCCACGAGTCCACGCCGACTTCGCCGTCGATGCCGAGCGCGCGCGTGAGGATGTTCCGCTGCGGGTGCACCTTCGCCTGCTCGGGCGTGAGCGTGCCCTGGCGCACCATGCTCTCCACGAGGCTGTGGTCCTCCGACACCTGGATGAGCGCGCCGTCCTGGAGCACGTACACGCGTGAGTCACCGACGTTGACGACAGCGAGGCGCTCATGGTTCTGGATCATCACCAATGCGACTGCGCAGAGCGTCGTGCCCATGCCGCGCATCGAGTTGTCGGTGTGCGACATCTCGAAGACCCGGGCGTTCGCGACCTTCACGCCGGCAACGAGCGACTCGAGCGAGCGATCGGCGACCGACGTGCGCAACGTGTCGAGCGCGAGACGTGACGCGACCTCCCCGGCGGCGTGACCCCCCATGCCGTCGGCGACTGCGAACAGTGGGAAGTCGACGAGCCAGCTGTCTTCGTTCGCGCTCCGAACACGACCCGCATCGGTCGCGGCACCCCACCGCAACCGGGTCGTGAACTCCGTGCCGTTCGGCTGCTCGGTCATCCGACTTCCAGGATCGTGCGACCGACCTGGAGGGTGTCACCCTGATGCAGGGCGACCGCTGACTTGATCTTGCGTCGGTTCACCAACGTGCCGTTGGTGGAACCGAGGTCTTCCACGTACAGCGCGCCGTCACGCGTGAAGACGCGCGCGTGCAGCTGCGAGACGAAGGTGTCGCCCTCGAGTGACACTTGGCAGCCGGGCGCACGTCCCACAGTGAGCTCCTCGGTGAGATCGAAGCTACGGCCCCGCTGTTCCGGCGGTTCGATGATCGTGAGCGTACCGGTGGCAACCGTCACGGGACTGAATGCCACGGTGCGCCGCGGCGCGACGGCATCGGCCGTCGCGGACTTCGGACGCGCCGGCCGAGGACCCCGGATCTCGGCCCAGGCCGCTCGTACGACGCGCAGGAAGAAGAGGTACAGCAGAGCCAAGAGGCAGATCCGCAGCAGTGCGAGCATGTTCTCGGACACGGGAGCTGCCTACGAGGCCTCGAAGCGCAGCCGCGTGGTGCCGACCGCGATGACGTCACCGTCGCCGAGCCGGCGCTCGCCGACCGTCGCGCCGTTGACCCGGGTGCCGTTCGTCGACTCCAGGTCGATCACGACGTAGCCATCGCCGGACGGGCGGATCTCGGCGTGCTTGCGGCTCACGTTGGGGTCGGGCACAGGGATGTCGCAGCTCGGCAACCTCCCGATCGTGATGGTGTCCTCGCCGAGCACGATGCGGTCGCCGGTCGGGAGCACGATGCTGCCCGCACCGGCCACCGTCGCCGCCTCGACCATCTTCCCCTCGACCTTGAAGCGGCCGGTCTTCATGGTGGCGCCCTCGACGAGGTCGACGCCGACCGGCCCCATGAACGTGTAGCCCTCGTCGCGGGCGTACTCCCGAGCGGCGTCGCACAGCTCGTGCACCAGGGCGTCGCTGATCTCACCGAAGTTCTCGAGGTCGCTCTTGCTGAGGGTCACGACGAATTGGTTGGGAACGATCACGCGGCCCTTCACGTCGACCGAACGGTGGTCGTCGATCTCCCGCACGAGCTTGCGGCCGATCTCGATCGGACGCAGCGACGAACGGAAGGCACGGGCGAACACGCCGTCGACCATACGCTCCAGCCGCCGCTCGAACGCGTTGATCCCCATCCGCGGCGAGGCTACCGAAGCCCGAATCCGGCTCCGTGGCAGGCACCCGCGCCCGTGCCCCTGTTCAACTATTGCGCCACGCGCCCCCATGCGGCCGTTCTCGCAAGAGTTGACGTGGCGGCGGCTCGGATGCGAGTTGGTAGCGTTTCCCCCGCTCACTCGGGCGAGTGGCGGAATGGCAGACGCGCTGGCTTCAGGTGCCAGTGTCCGCAAGGACGTGGGGGTTCAAGTCCCCCCTCGCCCACTCACTCACTCCAAGTACACCGGCGGAAGCGACGCGCGGCAGTGCCGCCGACCCGACGGCCGGCGGCACTCGCGAACTCTGACTGCGATGGTCGTTCAGGCGGCCGCAGCGGTGACGTAGACGGTGGGCACCTCGTCGCTGGATTCGAGAACCGGCGAGGAGTTGAAGCCCTTCACCAGCATCCACATGCCGACCGAGAACTCCCACGCTGCGATCGGGAAGGCCAGGAGAGCGGCGGGGCGTGAGAGCTGCTCCCATCCACCGAACAGCGTGACCGTGGACGAGAGGAACAGCAGCGGTGCGCCGATCAGGCCGACCGTCGGGATGATGCGAGGCACGAGCCGCGTGCGGTACAGCACCGTGGCGAGGAACATCGCGTTCAGGGCGGGCATGAACCCAGGGCCCATGAGGAACGTCCAGTCGTGCACGGCGACCAGTGAGTGCCAGCTGCCGGTCAGGGTGGCAGGGTCGGTGCCGGCGGCCACGTCCGACCGCAGGGTCACGATCGACAACACGCTGAGGATGCCGACGAAGATCATCGCCGCTTCGAGCGTGCGGCTGGCGACGAAGCCCACGGCGCGGCAGCTGCTCGCGCGCTTCACGATCGGGTAGAGCGCGACGGCCGTGCCGATGCCGGTGACCGCGCAGAGCACCTCGAGCCATGCACCCAGCGCCACCGAGCCGGTGCTGCCCGTGCCGGTGAGGAAGGCCGGGTCGTGCAGTGCCGTGTGGTACAGCCCGACGGCGGGGATCGAGGTGACGAAGGTGGCGATGTACAGCGCACCTGCGGCGAGAGCGATCTTGCGGTTGCGATCCATCGGAACCTTGGTGGGGCGGGTGTTCGTGGCCATCTCAGGTCTCCTTCGTGGGTGTCTTGCTGCTTCCACGAAGATGCGGGAGACCGCTGACCGGCTCCTGACCCGCTGCTGATCCCGGTCAAGTCACCAGGTCGTCAGGGGACGTCGTCGCCCCGGATCGCCTTGCAGCGTCGTAGGCGTCAGGGCCGAGCCCAGCCACTGCTGCCTCCTCGCTGCGCCGGACGTCGTCCTGCTCAGCGGGGGTCGCGGCGGCATCGAACGCGGTGCGGAGGTGCGCGCTGCACCCGAGGAGGTGCGCCGCCCGCTCGAGCTCGCCGGACAGCACCGCGGCTGCGGCGAGGCCCTCGAGGCTGACGGCCATCGTGCGGGGATGCGGGAAGGCGGCGACCTCGCGGTATGCGGCTCGATGCCGCTCGATCGCCTCGTCGGCGTCTCCCCGGGCTTCGGCCACGAAGCCGAGGACCGAGAGCGCCGAAGCCGCGCCGACGGGTACATCGAACGGCGTGGCGGCTCGCGAGAACGAGCTCGAGAAGCGCAACGCCGGTGCGGCCCGGTACAGGGCGAGCGCTTCGTTCGCCGCGTCCTGCGCTTCGGCAAGCCGGCCTTCACGTCGACGGAGGTTCGCGAGGGCGTTCAGCGCGATCGCGCGTCCCGGCCGGAACACGACGTCCTCGGAGCGGACGAGGGCACGGGCGACGCTCGTCTCGGCGTCGCCGTCGAGACGTTGGACAGCAGCCCGAGCGCGCCGGGCGAGCAGCCCGGCCTCGAACGACTTCATCCTCCAACCCCCGACGATCTCGAGCGCCTCGCCGAGGGCGACGATCGCAGCGTCGAGATCACCGCGCGACTCGGCGAGCTCAGCCCCGAGATCGAGGCACACCGCGGTCATGAACTGATCACCGATCGACCGATATCCCTCCATCGCCTCCCGCAGGCCGGCCTCGAACGCGTCGAAGTCGTCGCGCTCTTGGATCGCGAGCGCGGCTCTCGCCCACTGCGTCGCAGGGCCTGCCCACGGGTCGGTGGTGGCGGCGAGCTCGTCGAGCATCTCGTGGTTGAGCGCGATCGCCTTCTGACGACGTCCGGTCGCGTCGACGAGCTGAGAGTAGAAGGAGAGCGCGTAGGCAACGAACACTGGGTCAGCGTTCGCATGGAGGAGCGCGAGAGCCTCGTCGAACTGCTCGTCGTTGCGGTCACGGTCGCCGCTCACGAAAGCGACGAAGGCGCGCCAGAATCGGGCCCAGCCCTCCGTGAACGCCTCGAGGTCGCCGGGCAGGGCGAACGCCTCGTCGAGCCAGCGAAGCCCCTCGGCCACGCCACCCGCGATCCATCTGTCGTACGCGAGGTCGGCCGCCATTGCCACAGCCAGCTCCTTCTCACTGGCCCCCAACGCCCACTCGAAGGCGGCGCGGATGTTGTCCTGCTCGGCGTCGACCTGAAGGAACCATTCGCGCTGGCCGATGCCTCGCCACGCGTCGCGCCCCCGCGCGCAGATCGTCGCGAGATGCGCGGCCATCCGCGCGAACGCGTCGTCCGCGTCGCCGTGTTCGACGAGCCGCTCAC
>DATKAS010000431.1:0-18402 GCA_035497855.1 Acidimicrobiales bacterium | reverse complement strand
TGTCGCGATCGTGTCGCCAGCGTGCGGCGAAGCGATGGTGACGAGATGGGTGCCCGCGGGAAGCTCGCCTCGCGCCGCGGCGATCTGCAGCCCGCGGAGCGCGACGACCCCGCCTTGGGAGCGCCCGATGACGTCGATCGGCGCGCCGGGGTCCGCAGCCGCCACCGCTGCGATGGTGTCGCTCAGCCGCTCCGCGGTCGGCTCGAGCGCGGCTTGGCTGTCGAGCGACGAGTAGCTGGTGGTGTCGATCGCCGCGAATGGAGCTCCCGTCGACGCCGGCGTCTTGCCTCCGCGGTACGAGAAGCGCATCACTCGGTCGGCGGACACGCCCGCCGATGCGAGGTCGACGCCGTCGATGCCCGCGCCGGACCCACTCGACGAACCGAACCCTGCGACGAGGATGACGAGATGGTCGCTCGTGGGCTGCTGGAGGATGCCGGCGACGTAGTCGCCGGACGTGCAGTGGGAACGCGAGCGGTACCAATCCCAGGTCGCGAAGGCGACGCCGGCCAGATGCGCGGGGACCGAGGTCGCAGCCGAGTAGTGGATCGCCAGCCGCATGATCTCGGACGGATCGGCGGCTGCGCGCAGCCACGACGCGACCGACCCCGCGAGAGCGAGGCCCGGCACAGCGAAGCCACCTCCCCCGTCGAACATCGCGTCGCGCACCATCTCGCCGAGCCGGCGCTGCGCCTCGGTCTGCCCTTCGGTCGCGACGAGGTGCACGCTGAACGCCTCGCCGCGGAGCACCAGCTCGGGATCGATGTAGGTGTCACCGGCTCGCACACCGAAGTGCAGCGACGCACCCGCTGTGCCGACGATCGTGCCCCGTGCGACCTGTTGGCCTTCGACGACGAGGACCGACGCGAGGAACGAGTAGCTCGTGCGCAGGCCGTCGGGATGGCGCACGACGACGTGCAGGGTGCCGCCCACTTGCCCGGCGAAGTCGACGACACCTTCCTCCGCCGCCTTCACCGGCGCGCCGGGCACCGTCTCGTAGTCGATGCCGCGGTTGCCGGCAGCCCACTTCTCCGGCGGCGGGCGGAAGTGGTCGATGACCGGACCGTCGACCGGTGGCTCGTAGCTCAGATCTGCTGTCGCCTCATCGGCGAGCGCGGGCATTGTCGCGAGCAGCGACCCGAGGAGGACAACGACGAGAAGCGCCTTGCGCACTTGCTTCCCCCATCACGAACGGTGTTCGCAGGGGAAGCGAAGGGAGGAAACGTATCAGCCGGCTTCGGCGTCAGCCGGCGTCGCGGTCTCCCGCGGACAGGCGGGCCCGCAGGTGGAGCACGGCCTTCGTGTGGATCTGGCACACACGGCTCTCCGTCACGCCGAGCACGAGCCCGATCTCTGCGAGGGTGAGGCCCTCGTAGTAGTAGAGCGTGAGGACGATCTTCTCGCGCTCCGGCATCGTGTTGATCGCCTTGGCGAGGATGTGACGCATCTCCTCGACCTCGTATGTGCCGACGGGCCCCTCCGCGCGGTCCGGGATCGTGTCGCCGAGCGTCGCCGCTTCGCTGCGGTCGCCGACCGAGAGTGTCTCGTCGAGGGCAACGATGCCGAGCAGCGAGATCTGGCCGAGGGTCGCCTGCAGCTGCTCGGGGGTCACCCGCATCTCGGCTGCGAGCTCCTCGTCGGTCGGGCTGCGATGCAACGTGCCCTCGAGCTTCATGAAGGCCTTCTCGAGCGACCGCGCCTTCGCCCGGACCGACCGGGGCACCCAGTCGATCGAGCGCAGCTCGTCGAGGATCGCGCCCTTGATGCGGGAGATCGCGTACGTCTCGAACTTGTAGCCGCGCGTCAGGTCGAACTTCTCGATCGCGTCGATGAGCCCGAAGATGCCGTAGCTCACGAGGTCGGACTGGTCGACGTTCTGCGGCAGCCCCGCAGCGACGCGCGCCGCGACGTACTTCGCGAGGGGTGAGTAGTGGAGGATCAACCGGTCGCGCAGGTCTCGTCGTTCAGTTCGCTTGAGCTCCGTGTCCTTGAACTGCTGCCAGAGCCGGTCGATCTCGGTCGGCGCGCTCGGCGCCGGCTCAGGCTCGGGGATGGGTGGCTCCGTGGACAACACGGAGACGCTCTTTGGAGACATGCGTGTATCTCTGTGTGGTCGCGAGGCTGGAGTGCCCGAGGAGCTCTTGGACTGCTCTCAGATCGGCACCACCGTCGAGCAAATGAGTGGCAAAGCTGTGCCGCAGGGCGTGCGGGTGGGTCGGCGACGACGCCCGACGGTCGAGGATGCGCCGCACATCCCGAGGAGTGAGACGGGCGCCGCGGCGGTTGAGGAACACCGCGTCTGGCGGCGAAGCGTCCGTGCAGAGCTGGTCGCGGCCCACGCGGAGCCAGCCCGACACGGCCTCGACAGCCGGCGGGCTCATGGGCACCTTGCGCTGCTTGGACCCCTTCCCCCACACCGTCACCGTCGCCGTGCGGCAGTCGAGATCCGGTGGGGCCAGCCCACAGAGCTCGGCCACCCGCAAGCCGCTGCCGTAGAGGAGCTCGAGCACGGCATCGTCGCGAAGGCGGATCGCCTCGTCGTCGCGGTCGATCGCAGCGGGCGGCTCGTCGAGGAGCACTGCGAGCTCGTCGCCCCGCAGCACCCGCGGCAGCCGGGACTCCCCCTTCGGGGCGTGCAACCCCGCGGCGGGGTCGGTCGGGATGCGTCCTGTCCGCGTGAGCCACGCGAAGTAGCGACGGAGCGCGGACGCTCGCCGCGCCACGGTGCGGGCCGCATATCGGCGCGTGGTGAGGTAGGCGAGGTAGCGCCGAAGCGTCGTGCGCTCGACGCGCTGCGGCCCGGTCAGCCCGGCACGCTCTGCCCACTCGACGAACGACGCGAGGTCACGTGCGTAGGCCTCGCGGGTCGAGGGCGCGACGGAGGTGAGCGAGCGCTCGAACGCCTCGACCTCCCACGACATGACCGCACGGTACCGGCGCGCGTGAGTGGCGCGAGGTTCATGCTGCGTCTCATCGTGCTTGCCACCACGCGCCGTTGCGGTCGATGTGCCCGTTCGACGCGAGGCGATCGAGGGTGAGAGCGGTGTCGGACAACGACAGGCCTGCGAGGCGCGCGACCGTCTCGATGTCGAGCGGGTCTCCGCCCGCGAAGAGATCGAGCACGCGCGCGTCATCGCCCGCTGGACGGGGTCGGCGGCGCGCGGCCCCTCGGTCCCGAGTCGCAGTGCTCAGCCCGAGCGCGACGAGCACGTCGAGCGCATCGCGGACCGGGCAGCACCCCTCGTAGATCAGCTGGTTGGTGCCATCGGACGCCGGGCTCGCGACCGAGCCCGGCACCGCCATGACCTGACGGCCGCGCGCGATGGCTTCCTTCACCGTGAGCATCGAGCCGCCGGACGCGCGCGACTCGACCACGACGACCACATCGGCGAGCGCGGCGATGATGCGATTGCGTGCGGGGAAGCGCCACGCTGACGGTGGTGCGCCGGGTGGCGCCTCGGACACGAGCACGCCGGCCTTCGCGACCGCGGCCCACAGCGACGCGTTCGCGCGCGGATACGGGACGTCGAGCCCGCTCCCCACGACACCGATGGGCACGCCGCTGTCGACCGTCAACGTGCCGGCGTGCGCGGCTCCGTCGATGCCCCGTGCCAAGCCCGAGACCACGGCCACGCCTGCCGCAGCGAGGTCGGCACCGAGCTGTCGCGCGATCTGCAACCCCGCCGCGGTGGCGGAGCGCGTGCCGATGATCGCGACGCGAGCGCTGGCGGCGAGCTGGGCTTCGTCGCCGACGATGAAGCACACGACCGGCGCGTCGACGTCGTCCGCGATCTCGGACGGATACCCCGTCTCGCCGAGCAGGTGCACGACGATGCCGCGGTTGCGCGCCTGCGCGAGCGACGCGGAGGGGTCGGCGCGGCCCGCAGCCCGAGCCCAGCGGGCGCGCACGAGCGCGAGGTCGGTGCCGCACGCGGCTGCGACGCGTGGATCATCGCCCGCGCGGTCGGCCAGCACGGCCCGCCATGCGGCGGACGGCGACCATCGGCCGAGCAGCGCGCGCAGCCGGCCCGGCCCCATCATCGGGAGCTCGCACAGCGCAACGGCGCACCCTCGCTCGTGGTCGTTCACTCGACCGCTCGCTGCGATGCTCATCGGAGCACGCTGTCGTGCGCGATCGGGTCGACCCGGAGCTGCAGGGCGACAGCGACGTGGCCGTCGGAGATCACCTCGTCGGCGCCGTGCAAGTCGCACAGCGTGCGCGCGACTCGACGCACCCGGTGCAGCCCTCGCCCAGACAGGCGGCCCGCCTCGAGCTCACGGCGGAGCAGCGCGGCCGCCGGTCGGGTGAGCGGGGCGAGGTCATCGAGCCGGGCGCCGTCGATGTCGGCGTTGGCCTCGACGCCACGCTCGCGCGCAATCGCACGCGCGCTCGCGACCCGCGCGGCGACGGTGTGCGTCGGCTCACCGACTGCGGGACCCATGAGCTCGTCGACGCTCGGGCGCATGATCGGCACCCGCAGATCGAACCGGTCGACGAGGGGGCCTGACACCCGGCGGATGTAGCGATGGCGCATCGCCTCGCTGCACGGGCAAGAACCGGGAGGTCCGCCTTCCCCGCACGGGCACGGGTTCATCGCGGCAACGAGGAGCACCTTGGAGGGGAACGCGACCGTGGCCTTCGCGCGGCTCACGCGCACGACGCCCTCCTCCAGCGGCTGACGGAGCCCATCGAGCACGGGCGCGATGAACTCGGCGAGCTCGTCGAGGAAGAGCACGCCGCGGTTGGCGAGGCTGAGCTCACCGGGTCGCATCGAGGCGCCACCCCCGCCGACGAGCGACACCATCGACGAGCTGTGGTGTGGCGCACGGAACGGCGGCCGAGTGACGAGGCCACCACTCGGCAGCGGCACCCCCGCCGCGGAGTGCACGATCGTGGCTTCGAGCGCCTCGGCAGCGGTGAGCGGCGCGAGGAGGCCGGGGAGGCGGGTGGCGAGCATCGTCTTGCCCGAGCCGGGTGGGCCGACCATCAGCAGGTGATGCCCGCCCGCCGCGGCGACCTCGACGGCGAGGCGGCCCAGCTCGTGGCCGCGCACGTCGCACAGGTCGGGAGCAGGAAGCGAGGGCTCGGTGCGGCGCGGGCTCGGGAGCGGGGGCCAGGGCTCGTCGCCTCGAAGCACGGCGACGAGCTGGCGCAGCGTGTGCGAGACACCGACCTGGCCGCAGTGCGCGAGGCCGGCCTCGATGGCGCAGTCGGGTGCAACCACGACGCGGCCCGGCGGCACGACCGCGGCGAGCGGGACGATGCCCGGCACCCGGCGCAACGTGCCGTCGAGACCGAGCTCGGCGACGAAGGACAGGCCCTCGATCGCAGCGGGCTCGAGCTGACCGTCCGCGACCAACACGCCGAGCGCGATCGCGAGGTCGAGCCCGGACCCTCCTTTGCGGAGCCCCGACGGAGCCAGGTTGACTGTGACCCGCTTGAGGGGCCACCCCAGCCCGCACGACAGCACGGCGCTGCGCACCCGATCTCGGGACTCACGACAGGCAGCGTCGGGTAGGCCGACGATGGTGAAGCCCGGGAGCCCGTTGGACACGTGGACTTCGACGCTGACCGGGCGCCCCTCGACGCCGAGCAGCGTCGCTGCGGGGACCGTGGCGAGCATGACTTCCTCCCTGCTGCGCGATGCGCGATGCGCATCGGCAGATGTGTGCGCGATGCGCACGAGCCACTGGGAGGGGAAGGCCCGGTGAGCGTACGAGGGGGGTGGGACGTTCCCGATCCGGGAGGGGCCTCGTCAGGCGTCGGACCAGGGGATCTCCGACCTCTCCACAGGGGAATCCACCACGCAGCGTGGGCCGATCGGACAATCTCCCGGGATGACGCTCAAGATCGCCGGACCGGGGCCGACCGGCACCTTGTGGCGACCACTGTGCGTGAACGCGCCTGCCTCCGTCTCGGGCGGCGGCCGGTGACCCGGAAGCTGCTGGCGCTGGTCGCGGGAGCCGTGGTCGTCCTCGGGCTCACGTCGTGCATGTCGACGGAGGAGTCGAGCGTCTTCCTGCGCATCAACGACGTGCGGGCACAGAACAACCAGCCGCAGCTCCTCCCCGACGGCGAGCTGATCGCCAAGGCACAAGCCCACGCCCAGGAGATGGCGGGCCAGGGCCAGCTGTTCCACAGCACACTGCGTGACGGCATCACCGGCAACCCGCGCAAGATGGGCGAGAACGTCGCGTACGCGGGCTCGATCGAGCAGGCGTTCCAGGCCTTGATGAATTCGGCGCCCCACTTCGCGAACATGGTCGACCCCGCGTTCAACCGCGTGGGCGTCGGCATCGTCACCGGATCCGACGGTCGGGTCTGGGTGGTGATGGACTTCGCCGAGCGCTGATCGACCGGCCGCTCAGCGACAGAGCACGGCGCTGCGCACGCGGCTGACTACCGTCTCGCCCAGATGCCCAAGTCGTCGAGCGCGGAGGTCACTGACCGCATCCTCCGGCTTGCCGCGTACATGGCCCAGCGACGCGAGTTCACGCTCGAGCAGGCGACCACCGACGTCGAGGGCTACGACGCCGCGAAGGGCCACGAAGCGCTCCGCACCCAGTTCCGCCGCGACCTCGAGTGGCTGCGCTCGGAGTTCGGCATCGAAGCGCCGTACGACTCAGACACCGCTCGCTACGAGCTGCGGCCCGCCTTCTTCAGCCCGAAGGAGCGACTGGCGCTGATCGCCGCGGCAGGTGCGGTCAACATCACCCTCGAGGGTGAGGTCGACGCCGACCCGGAGGCGCTCGGCTCCGCAGTCGACGACGATCGCGCGGAGGTGTTCTTGACGGTGACGTCGGAGGCGCTCGCACTGCTCCGGGCGCAACGCGCTCGCACGCCGGTTCGGTTCACCTACAAGGGCAAGCGTCGCCACGTCGAGCCTTGGGCAGTCGGCGCATGGCGGCGTCACTGGTACCTCGTGGGCAACGACCTCGACAGCGGCCCTGGGCGCCGCTTCCGCGTCGACCGCATCACCGATCTCGAGCCCGCCGACGGCACGTTCGACGTCCCTGCGAGCTTCGACAGCGACGTCGCGTTCGATCTCGACCCGAACTCGTGGGGCCAGGACCCCCGCGTGCTCGTGCGCATCCACGTCGAGCCCGAGTTCGCGGATCGCCTCGCAGAGGCCGTGGGTGGCGAGGTCGTCTCACACGGCCCGCCGACGGCGGTGGTGGAAGTGGAGTCCGCGAACCGGGATGCGCTGATCGACCGACTGCTCGAGTTCGGTCCCCGCGCGCGAGTCGTCGATCCGCCCGAGGTGGTCGCCGAGGTGGTCGCGTTCCTGCGCGCGATGACGGAGAGCTGAAGGCGCGCCGATGGCACTGCGCTCCCGCGACCGCTTCGTCATCTTGAAGGCCGTCCTCGGGATGGCAGAGGAGCAGCGCGGCGTGACCCTCACCCACGCCGCTGCCGAGCTCGGCATCGACCGGGGGACGTTGCTCTCGGTGCTCTCGCCGATCCTGATGATCTCGTTCCGCGCGCGCACCGACGACGAGCTGATCGACGAAGCCGACGCGTTCGAGCTCGACGAGGACACCGACATGCTCACCGTGGACCAGGCCCACTGGCTTCGCGACATGCGATCGACGCCACCGAGCCCAGCGACCGCGCAACGTCTGACGCTCGCCGGGCTGGTGGTGAAGGCGACATCGACCACACCCGATCCGACGCTGGACGCCGCACTCGACAAGCTCGAGGCGCTGAGCGGCGACCTCGTCGTGCAGATCTCCGAGCCGCCGAACCTCGAGGTGGCTCGCGACTGCGTCGCCGAGGAGACGCCGATGCGGTTCCGCTACGCGAAGTCCGGCGCGACCGAGGTGACCGAGCGGTTGATCGAGCCGTACAAGGTGTTCCGCAGCTGGGGCTCGTGGTACGTCACCGGGAAGGACCTCAACGACGTCGAGCACCGAGTGAAGTACTTCCGCATCGATCGCATGCTCGATGCCGAGATGACGAAGCTGCCGCGGTTCCACCCGCCCGAGGTCGACGTGCCCGAGCAGCTCGACCTCGATCACGCCCGCACCGTGGTGACCGTGACGGTGCCCGAGCGGCTGCGCAACCTCCTGTCGGACGACTACAGCGTCGACGAGACGCGAGAGCTGAGCGGCGACCGCGTCGAAGCCCACGTCGGCGTCCTCGGCGACGAGCAGCTCGAGTACCTCCTCCTCCGCCTCGGCGCAGCAGCGACGTGGGCCGATCCCGCGCTCACCGCCCGTCGCGCGGAGGCGGCGCGGCGCGTGCTCACGGCGTACGAGACGTGAGGCTGCGCGGCGGCGTCGCGGGCCTGGCCCTGATCGGCCTCGTCGCGTGCACAGAGTCCACGAGCCAGCTCCCCGCGCCGGCACGTACGACGACGACGGCGCCGCAACCCGCGACGGGACGTGTGGTGGTGCTCGCGGCCAGCCCGATCGCCGCAACCATCCAGGACCTCGGTCAGGCGTACACAGCGCTCAACCCGAGCGTCGAGGTCACGGTGACGTCCGGGAGCGCGAACGGCCTCGTCAACCAGGTGACCGGCGGGCTCGCAGGCGACGTCTTCGCGAGCGTCGGCAGCCCCCCCGTGGATCAGCTCGCGGTCGACGGCCACCTCGCAGTGCAGCCGCTGGTGTTCGCGACCGACCCGCTGGTGCTCATCGTCCCGCCGGGCAACCCGGAGGGCTTGAAGGGGATCGACGACCTCGCGAACCCCGATCGCGCGATCGCGCTCTGCAGCCTCGACTCGGCCTGCGGGCAAGCATCGGACGACGCGTTGATGCGCGCCGGGGTCACCGCGAGCCCCGATGTCGTCGCCAGCGACGGAGCGACCGTCGTGCAAGCAGTCGCGACGGGACGCGTGACCGCCGGCCTCGCGTACCGCACCGACGTCACCGCGTCGGTCGGCTTCGTCGATCTGAGCCTCGACCTCGAGGCTCGCGTGCCGACGATCGCAGTGAAGCTCGCTGCGTCGACGAATCCCGTCGCGGCCGATGCGTTCATCGCGTACCTGTTCACGCCGGACGCTCGCAAGCAGCTCGAGACGATCGGGCTCGTGCCGCCCGCCGCGACGCCGACGGCGGCACCGGTCACCAGTTGAACGCGACCTGCAGCTGACCTTCCACGGCGTCGGCTCGCAGCACGCGAGCGCCGTGCACGACATCGTCCGACTCGATCTCGATGTCCACGACGTCGCCCACGTCGAGGCGAGTCGAGACCGGCACGAAGCAGCGGGCCCCGTGGAGGCTGCGGTCGACCATGCGGGCGGGCACCGAACGGCCCCCGAACCGGATGACGACAGAGCGGTCGACCGGGATGCGGGCGTGACGGCGGCGCTGCACCTCCACCGGCGCCTCGAGGGCCTCGAGCCGCCAGCCGGGCGTCGGGCGAACCTCGATGCCGACAAGGCGAGTGCGGCACATGCGTGCCCCGTACTGCGCGCCCCACGAGACATGGATGGTGTCACCGGGCGAGGGCTGCGAGACGACAAGCTTGCGCGGCGCGGCCACGAGCAACCGCGCGCCGTCGGCCTCGTGGATGCGCGACGGGTGCTCGGTCGGATCGTCCCGCACGAGCACCCGGATCGCCGTGCCCACGTCGGGCCACGCAGTGTTCTCCAGCCCGGGCATCGCACTACCTTGCCGCGCGAGCACCACCTCAGACAATGATGCTCCCATGCCGAGACCCATCCACCTCCGCGCCGAGCCCGGCGACTATGCGCCCGCAGTGCTCTGCCCCGGTGACCCGCGGCGCGCCGAGCACATCGCCAAGACGTTCTTCGACGCGCCGAAGCTCGTGAACGAAGAGCGCGGCATGCTCGGCTACACCGGCTCGTTCGAGGGCAATCCGATCTCGGTGCAGTCGACCGGCATGGGATGTCCGAGCGCCGCGATCGTCTACGAGGAGCTGATCATGCTCGGAGCCGAACGGCTCATCCGCGTGGGCACCTGTGGCGCACTGCAGCCGTCGATGCGCATGGCAGATGTCGTGATCGCGCTGTCGTCGACTCCCCAAGACCGCACTGCGTCGAGCTACGTCGACGACGAGCCGCACGCGCCGACAGCGAGCTGGTCGTTGGTCGAGTCAGCTGTCGGCGCGACCCGTGCCGCGGGCCTGCCCTTCCATGTCGGCCCCATCGTGTCGAGCGACGTGTTCTACGACCGCGCCGGGTCACGACACGCCCGGTGGGCCGACCGCGGCAACCTCGCCGTCGAGATGGAGGCCTCGGTCCTGTACACGATCGCCGCCTTGCGGAAGGTCTCGGCGCTCGCGATCTGCACGGTGAGCGACTACCTGTACACCGGCAAGTTCGAGCGGATCAGCGACGCCGAGCTGCGCGAGGGAGTGGATCGGATGACGGAGATCGCAGCTCGAGTGGGGGTGTCGTCGTGAACCGCGAGGTGTCCCCCGCGTCGATCGCTCCTCCCGCGGCGGCGTACGCCCACGCGATGGTGTCGGAATCGACGACGACGATGCTGCACACGGCCGGGGTCGTGCCGATCGCTCCCGACGGCACGGTGCCCGAAGGGCTCGCCGACCAAGCGAAGGTGGTGTGGAGCAACATCGCCGCGATCCTGGCCGAGGCCGGCTTTGCGATCACCGACATCGTGTCGATGACGACGTTCGTCGTGGCGGGGGCGAACATGGCGCTCGTCATGGCCGCGCGAGACGAGGTGCTGCGAGGTCACCGCACCGCGTCGACGCTCGTGTACGTGCCCGCGCTCGCCCGCCCGCAGTGGCTGATGGAGGTGGCTGTCGTCGCGGCCCGGTGAACGCGCTACACCATCGGCCATGACCAGTCCTCTCGCCAGCTTCGATCTGTCGGGCAAAGTCGCCATCGTCACGGGCGGAAGTCGCGGGCTCGGACGCGAGATGGTGCTCGCGTTCGCGCAGTGCGGTGCAGACGTCGTGATCGCGAGCCGCAAGCTCGACTCCTGCGAGGCGCTGGCCGCAGAGGTCGAGAAGACGACGGGCCGCTCGACGCTCCCCGTCGCGTGCCACGTGGGCGAGTGGGGGCAGCTCGACGCGCTGGCAGACGCGGCGTACGACCGCTTCGGCCACGTCGAGATCCTCGTGAACAACGCGGGGATGTCGCCGCTCTACGACGCGCTCGCGGACGTGACCGAGCCGCTGTACGACAAGGTGCTCGATGTGAACTTGAAGGGCCCCTTCCGGTTGAGCGCGCTGGTGGGGACCCGGATGGCGAGGGGCGACGGCGGATCGATCATCAACGTCTCGAGCGTCGCCGCTATCCGTCCGACGCCCGACGTCATCCCTTACTCGGCGGCGAAGGCAGGGCTCGAGGCGATGACGATCGGTTTCGCGAAGGCGTTCGGGCCGAAGGTGCGGGTCAACTGCATCGAGGCCGGGCCCTTCCTCACCGACATCTCGAAGGCCTGGGACCTCGAGGCGTTCACGCAGCGCGCAGAGCTGACGATGCCCTTGCGGCGCGGCGGCGAGCCGCACGAGGTGGTCGGTGCAGCGCTGTACTTTGCGAGTGACGCGTCGAGCTTCACCACCGGGGCGATCCTGCGCGTCGACGGAGGATCCGCATGACCCTCACCACGCGAGCGCTCGGCAACCAGGGGCTGAAGGTGTCCGAGATCGGGCTCGGGTGCATGGGGATGAGCTTCGCCTACGGCGCCGCTGACCGTGACGAGTCGATCGCCACGATCCACCGTGCGCTCGACCTCGGGGTGACGTTCCTCGACACGGCCGACGTGTACGGCCCGCACACCAACGAAGAGCTCGTCGGCGAGGCGATCAGAGGCCGGCGCGACGAGGTGGTGCTCGCCACCAAATTCGGCATCGGGCGCGACACCCACGATCCGAGCAGGCGCACGATCAACGGGCATCCCGACTACGTGCGCAGCGCGTGCGACGCGTCGCTTCGCCGCCTCGGCGTCGACCACATCGACCTCTACTACCAGCACCGCGTCGACCGCACGGTCCCCATCGAAGACACCGTGGGCGCGATGGCCGAGCTCGTCGCTGCTGGGAAGGTGCGCTACCTCGGTCTCTCCGAGCCAGGGCCCGACACCGTGCGGCGCGCGCACGCCACCCATCCCATCAGCGCGTTGCAGAACGAGTGGTCGCTGTGGGAACGGTCGCTCGAGACCGGCGCGCTCCCCGTCGCCCGCGAGCTCGGCATCGGCATCGTCCCGTACAGCCCACTCGGGCGCGGCTTCCTCACCGGCCAGATCAAGTCGCCCGACGACTTCGACGCCGACGACTTCCGGCGGGGGCTCCCCCGCTTCCAGGGCGAGAACTTCGAGAAGAACCTCGAGCTCGTCGAGAAGGTGAAGCAGCTCGCCGACGCTCGTGGCGTGAGCGCGGGGCAGCTCGCGCTCGCGTGGGTGCTCGCGCAAGGCGACGACGTCGCGCCGATCCCGGGCACGAAGCGGCGGATCTACCTCGAGGAGAACGTCGGAGCGGCCGACGTTCTCCTGACGGCGGACGACCTCGCCGCCCTCGACGAGATCATGCCCGCGGTGTCGGGCGCTCGGTACGGCGACATGGCATTCGTGGGAGGCGAGACACCGCCACGGGAGGGCAGCTGATGATCAAACGGGTGGGCAAGAACCTGTCGGTGCTGACGGCCGAGGTGCCTGAGGAGAGTGTGCAGCTCGAGCGCGACGGGTACGCGGTGCTGCGCGGCGTGCTGACGCCGGACGAGATCGCCGCGATCGCGCGTGAGATCGACGAGGCATTCGAGACGTACCCGGCAGAGCGCGGCCGGGAGGACAAGGACGAGTTCCGGTACGAGATGCTCAACCGCGGCGCGGCGTGCCAGGCCGCAATCGGCCACGACCGCATCCTCGAGGTGATCGAGCCCCTGCTCGGCAACGACTGCCACGTGATCGCGAACACTGCGTGGCGCAACCCGCCCGACTTCGGCGGTGGGCCGTGGCACTGCGACGCGGGACCGCACGTGCCGCGACCCGAGGGCGTCGAGTGGGACGACCGCATCCCGTACCCGGTGTTCGCGATCGGCGCGCACCTCATGCTGAAGGACTGCCCGGTCTCGTGCGGGCCTACCGCGGTGATCCCTGGCTCACATCGCTCGGGGCGCCTCGCGCCCTTCGACCGGCTCACCGATCCCGATCTCACCTACGACGGCCGGCCTGCCGTGCTGCTCGAGGCAGACGCCGGCGACGTCGCGCTGTTCGTCTCCGACGTGTGGCATCGCGGCACGCCCGCGACCGGTGGCGACGGACGGTTGTTCCTGCAGTGCCACTACGGCCGGCGGGACATCGCGCAGCGCATCCGCACCACTGCCGACGTGAACCACCTCTCACCCGAGGCCATCGAGCGCGCGCAGACCCAACGCGAGCGCGATCTCATTGGCCTCCATCACCCCTACTTCTACGACGGGTAGCAGGGGTTCGGTGACCTTGGACCTCTCGCCACCGTCCGCGGATCTGCGGTCCTTCTTAGGGTGGGTTGCATTTCCTCGCTGATCGAACTAGTGTTCGTAGTTCACTTCCCCTGGTGAATCGTCGGTTTCGACGCGCGCGGGAGGTGTGGACGGGGTGAACGCGGAACGCATCGTGGTTCTGGTGCGCGCCGTCGCGGCGGTCGACGAGTCGTCCAGCCGCGACGAGGTGACGCAGGCGATCGCCGACCTGGCTGCGATCACGCGGTGGTGTGACGGTCGAGAGGTGGTGCTAGCGGGGTACATGGCCGCGCACAGCCCGATCCCCGACAAGCCCATGGCCAAGGCGGGGCGATCGAAGAAGAAGGCCAAGCGAGCGCTGAAGCGCAACGACACCGCGAAGGAGACTCCGGGGCTGGGCGCGGCGCTCGAGCAGGGCAAGGTCTCGGGCGAGCATCTCGATGTGGCGGCCGCGGCGCTCGCGGCTGTCGAGGCCGACAAGCGCAAGGAGCTGGCAGCGCGCATCGACGCGCACGCCGGCGAAGCCGGGGAGATGAGTGCGGAGGAGTTCGCGCGGATGATCCGGGCCGAGCAGCAGCGCATCGACGACGACGAGGGCGAGAGCCGCCTGGCTCGTCAGCAGCGGGCGATCCGGTTCAACCATCGCGTCGATCCGGCGACTGGGATGATCGAGTTCTGGGGAAAGGCCGATCCGCTGCGAGGGATGAAGTTCCTCAACCGGCTGAATGACCGGGTGGCGAAGCTGTTCGCCGACAAGGTGCCCGAGGGCTGCCCGTCAGACCCGCTCGAGAAGAACGGCTACCTGCAGGCCCTCGCCCTGCTCGACCTGTGCGAGGGGCACGGCGAACGGGGCGGACGGCCCGAGGTCATCGTCGTGGTCGACACACGCGACACCGAAGGCAATAGCGGCCCGCATGTCGACTGGGGCCTGCCCGTCGAGCTGCCCGTCGGCGTGCTCACCGACCTGTTCGGCCAGGCCGACGTGCACACCGTCGTGGTGCGCAACGGCGCCATCGTCCACGCCCCGGGCCGGCTCAACCTGGGTCGCACTACTCGCCTCGCGAATGTCGCGCAACGAAGAGCGTTGCGGGCGATCTACCCGAGCTGCGCGATCCCTGACTGTGCGGTGCGGTTCGACCACTGCAAGATCCACCACGTGAAATGGTGGCGCCACGGCGGCCGCACCGACCTCGACAACCTGTCGCCGGTCTGCTTTCGACATCACGAGGCCGTCCACCATGAAGGATGGATCATCGAGCTCGGCCCCGACCGCAAGCTCACACTCACACTCCCCAACGGCGAGACCATGACCACCGGCCCACCCAAACGGCGGGCCGCATGACGACGACGTCGAGTACCTCAGTGTCGCTAGCTACGTGAACGACTGCGATCCGAAGCGAGCGCAGGTACATCCGTCAATTGTGCTCGCCACCTAGCGAGGGCACCGCCGCTTCGACCGCCCACATGCAACGAGCTCCTTCTCACACAGCGGTCTGGTCGAGCAGCATCCAGCGTCACCCGGCTGCGGCCGAAGCCACCTCGGCAACGGGCTCAGGAGTCGGGGCACGGTCGGGACGCACGCGGTCGAGCAGCTGGCGAAGCCCACCGAGGTCGGCTCGAGCACCGACGAGCACCGAGTCCATCCCCGCGGAGGCAAAGCGACGCACGCCGGTAGGCGGCGCCGCTGCCGAAGCCCCAGTGGCCGATCCGGTGTCCGTGACGGGCTCGGGCGAGGCCTCCTCGGTTGCCACTGCGGCGTTCCCGATGCGCGTCCAGCGCACGACCAGCGTCATCGCACAGACGAAGCCGAGCACCCATGCAACCACCAGCTTCTTCATCGATCTCGGCTCCCTTCACAGGCGGCAGACCGCGAGCATGCCCCTCTTCCGCGGGACGTGCACGCTTCGTCAGCTCGACGTCGGTGAGGGTTGCTTTGCGAGGAAGCGGAGCCGGGCCGCGCGGGCGTCCCAGCCGTAGACGACTGCAGTGCCCGCGATCAGGTCGTGGAGCGCGCGGCGATCCCGGCGGATCAGGATCAGCCAGATGCCGGCGAAGAAGAGCACGAAGCTGAGCGGCGTGACGAGCACGCGGATGACCGCTTGCTTGCCGGTGAGGTTGTCGCCGTCGCGGCCGACCGCCCGCAACCCGACGATCGCCATCCCGAGTGTGCGGCCTCCGGCGGCGAGCGAGTACGCGCAGTAGAAGAAGGCCCACCCTGCGAGGAGAAGACCTGACAGCCAGGGCCTCTGACGCAGCTGGATGTCGGCGCCGAAGACCGCTGACATGAGGTAGTCGAAGCCCTTCCCGGCGATCGTGAACGCACCGAGCACGACCACGGCGTCGATCACCCATCCCGACAGCCGCGTGACGATGCCCGCGTACGTGCCTTGGAGATCGATGTCGCGATCGGGGTCGGCCACGCTCATGTCGCGACCTCGCCGGGGTGATGGACGAGCAGCCGCGGTCCCCGGGTCTCCCCCACCGGCCGCCGGAAGACGCGGTCTGCCAAACGGTGCACGAAGCCATCGAGACCGACGCCGGCGCTGCGGACGGCATCGACAGCTTCGCCGGTGACGCCCGAGGTCGCGCTCGCGATGATCGGGCCGAGATCGGTGCGCTCCATCAGCCGGTTCACATCGACGCGCTCGAGGAGGGCGTCGACGTCGATCCGAGCCATCAGCGCGTTGAGGTCGATCTTCTCGATCACCGGGTTGAGGTCCATCTGCGAGACCACGCCGTTGACGATCGCGGCCAGCACGACCGGATCGAGGCGGACCAGCACACGCACGATGTCGACGCGATCCACGAGATGATCGACGTCGACCTTCGACAGCACCTCGTTCAGATCGACCCGAGCGATGATCGCCTCGATGTCGACGCGATCGAGCACCGATTGCACGTCAACCCGGTCGACCACCTCGCCGACGTCGATCGCGTTCACGACGGTGGGCGCGACCTCGTTGACGACCGACTGGAGGATCGCGGTCGCGTCCTCCTTCAACGTGTCGAAGAGCGCCGCGCGGCGCGTGCGCCTCAGGGGAGGCTGGGAGACGGGATCGATCGCCATGGCGCCTTCGCCGCTCGGCGGTCGATCAGGAAGTCGTCCGAGTGGGTCGGCGTCGCTCCGGGCTGATGCGTTCGGGCTCGGGCACGTAGGCGCGGAACGCCTCGGCGAGGCACTCGACGAGCAGGTCCGAGTCGGGGATCGCGTGGGGATCGACGGCGATGCCGATGTCGAGACGGTCCCCGTTCGCGAGCGCGCTGATGTTCGCGAGGCACCCGAGGCGGGGCCCGAACGGGAAGCACTCCTCGATGAGCGCACCGCCGATGTGTCGCTCGGTGCGAAAGCCCGGCACCGCGGTGGCGACGAAGTCGACCGAATTCGCCTGCGCGTGGAACGCCGGCGCCAGCACGCGCGTCGGGAGGTGTCCGACGACCGACGCGACCCCACTCGCCATCCGCATCACGGGCTCACGGCGCGCCTTTGCGATGCGCTCGGCGACGATGCCGAAGTGGGGACCGGGGTGGTCGGCGTTGGTCGGCACTTCGACCCGCGTGGGGGCCACCCAGTTGCCGCCATAGGCACCACCATCGCGGTGCTGCGTGGTCGGCAGCGCGAGGCGCAGCTCGTAGCACGGCGCGCCGACCTTCTCGTGGTACAGACCGAGACCCGCGCTCGCGGCGGCGACGAGGAGGTCGTTGCGGCTGCCGCCGAGCGCCCGTGCGGCGTCGCGCGCGTCGTTGAACGTGAGCACCTCGAAGCGGCTCGTCGTCGCGCCCGAAGGTGGGATGGGCGAGAGGCGGCCTCCCGTGACCACGACCTGATGCGACACCGAGCTCGCCATGTCGAGGCCCCACTGCACGCTGCGCACCAGCACGTCGATCGGGTTGATCGTCTTCGCGAACGACACGCTCGCCGCGACGCCCTGTGCGACCGGAGCAGCCGCGCTCGTGAGGTCGATGTTGATGCTCACCGTGCCGGGCTTGCGCTTCGGCTTCGCCTCCCCCTCGGGCGGGATCGCGTCAGCGACGTCTTCGGCGATCGCGTCGGCATCGAGCGCTTCGGGGATCGGCTCGGGGGGCGGAGGGGGAGGCATGGCCTCGTCGATCAGCAAGCCGATCATCGACAATCCACCCTGGCCGTCGGTGAGCACGTGATGCGCGCGGAGGTACAGGGCGGCGCGACCGCCTTCGAGGCCTTCGATGAGCGTCACGTCCCACGGCCCGCGGTCGGGCTCGAACGGTGCGGGCTCGAGCAGCCCGACGAGGTCGAGGAGCTGCCGGCGATCGCCGGGTGAGCCGACCGCCATCGTGCGCAGGTGCCGGGCGGCGCTGAAGTCAGGGACCTCGACCCAGCTCGGGCGGCTGCGGGTGCCCGTCGGGTCGTCGAGCCGCCAGCGCAGCCGGGGCGCCTGCTGGGCCGCGAATTCGAGCCGGGCGATCACCGCGTCACGCTCGGGCAGGTGGTCGAGCACCATCAGGGTGCCGACCGCCATGCGAAGGGTGGCGTCGTGGCCTGTGCGCCACATGATCGCCTCGATGGAACTCAACCGTTCAGCCACCCACAAACGCTACTCCTGTTGTGAGGAGCCGATTTCGCCCGAATCGGATGAACGCCCGCCAGGGCATGCGCACGGCCATGTCGGGTCCCCTCGCCCTCCCTTCAAGCCTTGCGAGCGGTCAGGACGTGCTGGGCACCGGGGATGTCCATGCTGCCGTCGCCGTCCTCGTAGCGCGCCACTGCGTCGTGCGCGCGGGTGCGCACCTTCTCGGCGGTGCCCGCGTCGAGTCCGCCGATGATGCGCGCGAGCGGTCCAGCGAGCGACGTCGTCATCCGCCACCACCCGTCGAACGACGGCGCACGGAGCGGGACTTCGAGCTCATCGATGCGCAACTCCTTGAACCCGGCAGCGGTGAACATGGCCGCCAGTTGCGTGGCGTCGCCGAGCGAGAACGGACCAGGGATGCCGGGGGGCGGCATCGGCGTCCCGAGCTGCTCGGACAGCGCGTCGAGCACGAGCCCGAGCCA
>DATKAS010000430.1:0-2361 GCA_035497855.1 Acidimicrobiales bacterium | reverse complement strand
CGCCCGATCGATCACCTCGCCGTGACCGCGTTCTCCGACGCGTGGATCCCGTCGGTGTTCGTGCGCTTCCCGCAGCCGATGGGCATCCCGACTGTCGACCTGACCGTGCACTTCCGCGCGCCGCTGCCGCATCACACGATGCGTGACGACGACTTCTGCCTCGTCGCGTTCCGCACCCAAGTCGCTGCCGAAGGCTTCGTCGAGGAGGACGGCGAGGTCTGGAGCCCCGACGGCGTCCTCCTCGCTCACTCCCGCCAGCTCGCCGCCCTCATCCCCGACTGACCCCGCACCGTTTGCTCACTGGACCACGTGTGGGGTGGGTCGAGTGCGCAAACGGTCGGCGAGGGCGGCGCCGATGACGTCGACGATCATGTGATCGCTCATCGTCGCGGTCACGCGCAGGTTCATCCACCGGATCTTGACGAGCTCTGCATCGCGCCAACGGTCGTCGTCGAACGCCGAGCGTCCCTTGTGCCACTCCCACCCATCGAGCTCGATCGCGAGTTGCGCCTCGGGGTACGCGAGATCGAGGTGCACCTGGATGCCGGACAACACGATCGGATGCTGCTGCCGCGGGACCGGGAGACCCGCCGCCGCGATCAGCCGGAGCGTGCGGGTCTCGAGATCGCTGTCGAGAGGGTCGTATCCCGGGACGCGCAGTGCGAGTGCTGCGTGCACTTTGCGCATCGATCGACCCGGCGCGGTGCCCAACCGGCCGGCGGTCCGGCGCAGGTCGTCGAGACGGAGGATGCGACGCCGCAGCGCGTCATCGATCGCCTGGCCGAGCTGCCGCTCGGTGAGACGGCCCGACACGTCGACCAAGGTGCGAGCGACAGTGGTCATGGGGATCGACCGGTACACCGTGAGGTCGGACTCGAACAACGCCCCCGACCGATGGCCGATCACACCGTCGAGCCGCTTGTGGTGCCCGAGCGACGCGACGACCTCGATCTCGTCGGCGACGACGTGCTTCACACTGCGCATCTGACCTGCGGTGCCGTGCGAAGCACTGACATCCGAACCCCCCGCCAGCACTGCGGCCAGCACCGCCTGCTCCCAGGTGTGCGGCGCACCGGCAAGCGCGTACACGTTGGGTCGCATGAGCGACCACGCCCCGACGGCCAGGCGGCCTTCGATCTGCCGCCTGGTCATGCCGCACCTGAGCGCCTGATTGCCTGTGATCAGGCCGTGCTGCCGCCGCATCGTCGCGTGAACCCGCCCCATGTCCGCCATCCGCCGAGCATGGCAAGGGGGTGCGACATTCCGGACCGTTTGCTCACTCGACCACGTGTGGGGTGGGTCGAGTGAGCAAACGGTTCTGCGGCTGGGTCGAGCTCGCTAGACCCGCTCGATCTCCACCCGCGCGTCGTTGAAGCACGCGCCGCCGGCGAGGTCGTTCAACGAGTCGGGCACGAGTGCGTTGGCGGTGAGCCCGCCGGGCACGTCCCGCCGCCACAACCCCTTCGGCATCGAGACCACGCCGGGACGAAGGTCCGCGTCGATGCGCGCCACGACCTCGATCGAGCCGAGGTCGTTCCACATGCGGACGATGTCACCGTCGCCGACATCACGCGGCGCTGCATCATCGGGATGCACGCGCACGCACGCCTCTGCCGCGTTGAACTCGCCGAACATCGAGTTGATCGTGCGATGTGTTGCGGGTGTGATGAGGGCGAGCGGGTAGGGCGAGTCGAGCTCGCGATACGTGGGAACCGCGCGGTCGCGCAGGATCGGAGGCGCGAGCCGGGCCTTGCGGTCCTCGAAGCTCGGGAAGGTGTCGCGGAACTGCACGGCGGATCCCGGCGAGTGCAAGATCTCCGCCGAGCCTGCGACCGGCAGCTCACCGCCGCCGAGCCCCGCCGACATGAGCGTGACCGGGTCAGCCGTGTAGCGAGCCAGATCGAGCCCGAGCCGCGCCGCCAGCGCAGCGCCCACCTCGTCGTTGGTGCGGCTCTCGCCGACGCGATCGATCACCGGCGCGACCCTCTGCAGCGTGAACGAGCCGTACGAACCGGCGAGGTCATCGGCTTCGAAGTGCGTCGTCGCGGGGAGCACGACATCCGCGAGCAGCGCGGTGTCGGTGAGCACCTGGTCGTGCACGACGGTGAACAGATCTTGCCGCGCGAGCCCCTCGAGCACGAGCCGCTGGTTGGGCGCGGTCACCGCCGGGTTCGAGCCCTGCACGAACAGCACGCGGATCTCGGGGAGCAACGAACCGATGTGGTTCATGTTCACCTTGCGCCGTCCGGCTGACGGTGGCCCGTCGAGCGCGAAGCCGGTCGCGCCGCTCAGGCTCGACATCACCCCGGAGCCCACGATCCCGATCTGGCCCGTGAGCACCGGCAGCGCGAGCACCGATCG
>DATKAS010000429.1:0-10218 GCA_035497855.1 Acidimicrobiales bacterium | reverse complement strand
GAGCCGAAGCCGAGCCGGGTGAGGAACATCTTCATCTGCTCGGGCGAGGTGTTCTGCGCCTCGTCCAGGATGATGAACGACGAGTTCAGCGTGCGTCCCCGCATGAACGCGAGCGGCGCGACCTCGACCGTCTGGCGTTCGAGCAGCCGCTGGGCTCCCTCTGGCTCGACCATGTCGTACAGCGCGTCGTACAGCGGGCGAAGGTACGGGTCGACCTTTGCCATCAGGTCGCCGGGGAGGAACCCGAGGCGCTCACCGGCTTCGACCGCGGGCCGCGTGAGGATGATGCGGCTGACCTGCTTGGCCTGCAGCGCCTGCACCGCCATCGCGACCGCGAGCCAGCTCTTGCCGGTACCTGCTGGGCCGATCACGAACGTGATCACGTTCGAGCGAATCGCATCGATGTAGCGCTTCTGCCCGCTTGTCTTCGGGCGCACCATCCGCCCGCGTGAGCCGCGCAGGACCTCGGTGGTGAGCACCTCGGACGGGCGCTCGTCGGCCTGGACCATGTCGATCGTGCGGCGCACCACCGTCGGGTCGATCGGGTGGCCCTGCTGCAACAGCAGCACGAGCTCCTCGAAGAGCCGGCCGACGATCTCGGCGTCGTCGCCGTCGACGTCGATCTCGTTGCCGCGCACGTGGATCTCGGCGCGAGGGAACGCCGCCTCGATCGTGCGGAGCAGCTCGTCGCGCTGACCGAGCAAACCCACCATCAGGTGGTTGCCGGGGACGTTGATGTGGACCTGGGTGCGCGCCAAAGCGTTCAGTGGGGGACTCGGAGCGGGACGCTCACGACGCTGACGGTAGCCCGAGGACGGTGCACGCCCTACCTTTCCCGCGATGGCCGTTCCCCCGATGTCGGACGACGGCTCGTGGGACCGCTTCGCGGCCGACGCGCGCGAGCGGGAGGCTGCGGCCTCGCGGGCCAGGGAGGGGTGGCTGCGGCAAGCCGCCGGTGAAGAGGCGACGCTCGGCGCCACGCTGCTCGACCTCGCGGAGCGCGCCGCGCCGGCGGTGCTCACGCTGCGCTCGGGACGGCGCCACCGGGTGACGGTGTGGCGCGTCGGGGCCGACTGCATCTCGGTGCGCCACGACGACGGTCGCGTGAGCTGGATCGCGCTCGGCGCGGTCGCCGTGGTGGCAGGCGAGCCCGGGGGTCGCACCGTGCCCGTGAGCACGAGGCGCGCCGAGTCGGAGGTGACGCTGCTCGACGTGCTGAGCGATCTGGTCGCTGACCAGGCGACGGTCGCTCTGTTCGTTGCTGACATGACCGATGCACTGCGCGGCCGCCTCGTGGGAGGGGGCCGGGATGTGGTGCGCCTCGCGACTGCCGGCGCGACCACCGAGGTGGTGGTGGCGGTTCAGGCGGTGTCGGAGGTGGCGCTCGTCGACTCGGGGTAGAGGTGCTCGAGCGTGCCCGGTTCGATGCGGCTGCGCTGGATGAACTGGTCGACTTCCTTCTGCTGCAGACGGATCACTCGCCCGAAGCGGTATGCGGGAAGCAATCCCTCGTCGATGAATCGATAGAGCGTGCGATTCGTGATGCCGAGTCGCTTCGCGGCCGCTGCCGTCGAGAGCCATCGGATCTCTTCACCGGACGTCTTCGTGTTCATGTGCTCATCGGTCACGGTCATGGCGGTCATGGTACGACGCGGTAGGAGCGTTTCGGTGGATTTCGATGCGTTTTCGTGCCGACGCCCAGCAAGCGCAGTCGCAGCGCCGTCACGACGAGATCAGGGCCGAATTGCCCACGTCTCCGATTTGCCGCGTTTCGATGAGTCTCGATACCTTCTCGCCGGCGATGGAGATCGGCCCTGGCGGGCCTGAGAGTGGCGGAGCTCGGCGGCCGATCACGGCGGAGGGACAAGTGGGATGAAGGGCACGAACGCGCTCTTGGAGCGCGCCCGCGCGGCGGAGCGGGATGACGCGTCGTCAGGGACGACTGCGGGAAAGGTCGGCGGGCGGCGGCAGGGACCGCCCGGACGAGCGGTGGTCGGCGGCTTGCTCATCGCGGTCGCCGCGGTCGGCGCGTTCGTCATCGCGACGCCGAAGGGGCGACCGTCCTCGCCGTACGTCGTCGCTGCGCATGCGATCGACCCAGGGACGGCGCTCACCGCAGACGACTTGACCACCGCGCAGCTGGACCTCTCCCCCGAGCTCGCCGGCCATGCGTTCACCCGACCGCAGGACATCGTCGGCTCGATCGCGCGCTCGCCCCTCGAGCCGGGTGAGCTGGTGCAGCGCGGCGCCATCGGCAGTTCACGTGCGGCCACGTTCGAGGTCTCGCTCTCGCTCGATGGCGATCGCGCCCTCGACGGCCGTCTCGCTCCAGGAGAGCGAGTGGCGGTGATCGCGACGTACGGCAGCGGTCCCGACGCGGTGACGCTGACCGTCGCACCCAGCGCCCTCGTCGAGCGCGTGTCCAAGCCCAGTGGACTGGCGGTCGGCACCGCGATCGTGGTCACGATCGGTCTCGACGGCGAGATCGACACGCAGGCGGTCGTGCACGCAGCTCGCGCCGGGCAGCTCACCTTGGTGCGCACTGACCTGGCGACTGCCGGCCTGGCGTACCAGCCGCCCGTCACCGACCGGAGCGTGGAGCCGCTGCCGTGATCGGCGAGCGGTTCGTGGTGCTCGGGCTGGGCCGAGCCAGGTCCCCCTGGTTCAGCGACCTCGCGCGGTTGGCGACCGCGGGAAGCCTGCCGATCGAGCTCGTGAAGTGTGTGAGCCACGAGGAAGCTCGTGTGCGGCTCACGTCGGGCAGGGCGTTCTCGGCGTTGCTGGTCGACGGTGGGCTCCCCGGAGTCGACCGCGACCTGCTCGACACTGCCCGGCGCAGTGGCGTCGAGGTGCTCGTGGTCGACGACCGACGCGCGACGAGGGATTGGGATGAGCTCGGTGCGAGTGCGACCCTTCCCGCCAACTTCGGCGCGGCCGACCTCCTTGCCGCACTCACCGAGCTCGCCCGTCCGATCGTGCGCGGCGCGGCCGAATCCCTCCCCGATGTCGCTGTTCCCCGCCCTTGGTCTGGCGAGCTCGTCGCTGTCACCGGCGCCCGGGGTGCGGGCGCTTCGACAGTTGCCGCGGGGCTCGCCCAGGGCCTCGCCTCCCGGGGACGCTCGGGCTCGGTCCTGCTCGCCGACCTGGCGCTCGACGCTGACCAAGGCGTGCTGCACCACGCCCCCGACATCGTGCCGGGGTTCCCCGAGCTCGTCGAGGCGCACCGCTCGGGCGCGCTGTCGACCGCCGCCGTGCAGTCCCTGGTGTTCGACGTCGAGGAGCGCGGGTACCACTTGCTGCTCGGGATGCGTCGCCGCCGGGGTTGGGCCGCGCTCCGGCCACGTGCCGTCGACGCGGCCATCGACTCGTTGCTCGGCGCCTACTCGGTGACCGTCGCCGACATCGACCCGGACTTGGACGGCCACCACGAGTGTGGCTCGTTCGACATCGAGGAACGGAACAGCGTGGCGCGGCTCGCGGCGGAGCGGGCTCGAGCGATCGTGTGCGTGGGCGGCGCGACGCTCGGTGGGCTGCACAGCCTCACCGGCGTCCTGCGCGACCTCGTCGAACGAGGGTGCGACGCATCGAGGCTCGTCACCGTCGTCAATCGGGCTCCTCGATCGCCTCGCGAGCGAGCGGGCATCGCCCGCGTGCTCGCTCGTGACGGGCTCGCCTCACCGGTGTTCGTCCCCGATCGCCGGGCCGTCGAGGATGCGGTGCGATCTGGCCGGTCGTTGCCGGCGGTCGTGTCCGACCCGATCAGCCGGGCGGTGCTCGCGATCCTCGGCGAGCGGGCGCTCGCAGTCGACGCGACCAACACGGGACGCCCCGTCCCGATCACACCCGGCTCACTCGGTCGGTGGCACGAACCGGAGGCCGACGCGTCGTGAGCACGATGTTCTCCCGCGAGCTCGGTCCGTCGCCGTTGGCGGAGATCGAGCGAAGAGTCCAGGAGCGCACGAAGCACCTGTCCGCGTCCGACATCTCGGCAGAGCTCCTCCGCTCGATGGTCGACGACGAGGTCGAGCGCTGGAACGACGACTTCCGGCGGGGCCTTCGGTCGGTCGCGCTCGCCGACCCCACGAGCGTCGTGGACCGCGCGATCCGCAACCTCACCGCATATGGCCCGCTGAGCCCGTTGCTCGGCGACGACGACGTGTGGGAGATCGAGATCAACGCACCTGACGCGATCTTCGTGAAGCGGCACCGCGGGCCGAGTGGCTTCCACGACGAGGTCTTCCACGACGACGACCATGTGCTGCGCACGCTCACGAGGCTCCTCGACGACGCTCCCGGCGCGCACCGGAAGCTCGATCCGTCCGAGGGCCTGCAGGACGCCCGGCTCGACGACGGGTCGCGAGTCCACATCGTCCATGCCGACGTCGGTCGCGGCGGGCACGTCCTCGTCAACATCCGCAAGTTCACCGGCGTACCCATCCGCTCGCTCGACGAGCTCGTCGAGAACGGCGCCATCGAGCCGGCCGCCGCGGCGTTCCTCCGTGCGTGCATCAGGGCGCGTGCGTCGATCGTGTTCGCGGGAGCGCCCGGCGCGGGGAAGACGACACTGTTGTCGTGCTGCCTGGCTGACCTCGATCCATCGTTGCGGGTCGTGGTCGCCGAGGAGGTGTTCGAGGCCGACATCGCGCTGCCGAACGTGGCGCAGATGCAGACCAGGCCCGCCCGCGCCGACCGTCCCGAGGTCGACCTACGGCGCCTCGTGACGGGCTTCCTCCGGATGGCTCCCGACGTGGCGGTCGTCGGCGAGGTGCGCGACCAAGAGGCACTCGCCTTGCTGCTCGCGCTGTCCTCGGGCGTGACCGGTTACACGACCATCCACGCGAGCTCCGCGCCCCAGGCGCTGTCGCGGCTGCGCTTCTTGAGCCAGCTGTCCGAAGCCGGGCGCCACCTTCCGTTCTCCGCGCTGAGCTCGCTCGTCAGCGACGCGGTCGACGTGGTCGTCCACTCCGCTCGCACCCGCGACGGGGTGCGAGTGACGAGCATCGTCGCCGTCGAGGACCTGGTGAGCGGACCCGACTCGCCTCACTTCACGCTCACTGAGGTGTTCGCACCCGACTTCACCGGCAACATGCCCGAACGACTCGGGCGAAGGCTCGCCCGACACGGCGTCAGCGCGCGAGCAGTGCTGCGCGGCGGTGAGCGATGAACGGGACTGCGGCAGCCGGGGCGCTCGTCGCGTGCGTCGCTGCCTACGGCGCGCACCTCGTGTACACGGGCGTGTCGCTCCGGTGGTCAGGGCTCGGTCCCGGACCCGGCGACGGGCGCGTCCGACGGCGACGCCTCCCCAAGGTCAGTGCGCGCGAGCTCCAGGTCGTGGCGGGCGCGGTCGTCGCATTCGCCGGCACGTCCCTGCTGTTCGGCGGGCTCGTGCCCCCGCTCATCGGAGCGGGGCTCGCGGCGAGCCTCGTGAAGGTGTCCGACCTCGCGGCGACCGAGCGGCGCAGCGAGCTCGTCGCCGAATCGTGGCCGGGCGTGCTCGAGGAGGTACGTGTGCTCGCGGGGGCTGGTGGTCGACCGATCCCCCAGGCGCTGTTCCAGGCGGGAGCGCGCACATCGCCCGGCATGCGCATCGCGTTCGCCGCGGCCCAACGCGAGTGGCAGTCCTCCACCGACTTCGCACGCGCGATCTCGGTGCTCAAAGGACAGCTCGACGAGGCCAGCAGCGACGTCGTGTGCGAGACCCTGCTCGTCGCCCATCAGGTCGGTGGCAACGGCGTCGATCGACGGCTCGAGGCGCTCATCGAGGACCGAGTCCGCGACCTCGACCTTCGTCGAGATGCGAGATCGCGGCAGGCGGGCGCGCGATTCGCTCGACGCTTCGTGCTGATCGTCCCGATCGGCATGGCCTTCGTCGGGCTCTCACTCGGGACCGGGAGGAGCGCATACGAGGGCACCGGCGCGCAGATCACCGTCGCCGTCGCGCTCGCGCTGATCGCGGGGTGCTGGCTGTGGGCCGGTCGGATCCTCCGCCTCCCCCGACCGGAGCGCACGTTCGCATGAGTCGCGTCCTGATCCTTTGCGCATTCACGCTCTGGTCGGGAGTCGCGCTCGCGCTGTCCGACACGCGATGGGCCCGACGGGTGTCGTTGGCCCGGCGCCTCGACGACAGCGGAGGCAGGCCGAGACCATCGACGCTCGAACGGCTCGCCGAGCACGCGGGCACGGCAGGCACGAGCATCGCTCGCATCCTCGGCGTGCGCGACGACCTCGCGACGCGACTCGAACGTGCGCACTCGCCCCTCGATCCGACTGCAGTGCGACTGCAGCAGATCGGCTGGTGCGTCGGTGGCCTCGCCCTCGGCGTGCTCGTCGCAACCGCGACGGGCGCGGCGCCGGGTGTCGCGGTGCTCATCACACTCACCCCGGCCGCGCTGGGGTTCCTACTCGTCGAGCATCGCGTCACCCGGCTGTCCGACTCGTGGAAGCGTCGAGTCGCGCTCGAGCTCCCGGTGGTCACCGAGCAGCTCGCCATGCTCCTCGGCGCCGGCTACGCGCTCGGGCCTGCACTCGGGAGGCTCGCCGACCGCGCCAACGGGGCATGCGCGCACGACTTCCGGCGGGTGCTCACCCGCGTGAGCCAGGGCCTCTCGATGAACGACGCGCTGCGGGAGTGGGCTGCGCTCGTCGACGTCTCGGCCGCACGCCGGCTCGTGAGCATCCTCGCGCTCGACCGCGAGACCGCCGACCTCGGGAGGCTCATCGCCGAGGAAGCGACCGCGATGCGGCGCGAAGCCCACCGCGACCTCATCGCAGTGGTCGAGCGGCGCAACCAACAGGTGTGGATACCGGTCACGGTCGCTGCGCTGGTCCCGGGAGCGATCCTCCTCGCCATCCCCTTCATGGCTGCCATGCAGCTCTTCGCTCGCCCGTGAAAGACCGAACACCCAGAAGGAGAACCATGTCGTACGCACAGCAGCTCGTCGCAGGCGTGACCGCGATCGCGGTCACATCGCGACACCGCATCGAGTGGGACGAGCGGGGAGAGGGAGTGATCTCATCCGCGATCGCGGTGCTCGTGATGGCACTGCTCGGCGCGCTCATGTGGGTCGCGTTCAAGGCCATCTTCGCCGACGCGTCGGCACGCACGTCCACGCAGGTCGGGCAGATCGGCGGGTGAGGCACCGACGTCTCGCCGGCGACGCCGGGTCGGGACTCGTCTCCTCGCTCGCCGGCGTCACCGCGTTCCTCGCGTTCCTCTTCCTCGCGGTGCACCTCATCGTGGGGTTGTATGCGACGTCGGTCGTGCAGGAAGCGGCGGCGGAAGCGGCGCGACGCGTCGCCGGCTCCACCAGCACCGACGTGCCCGCGTCGGCCGCCGAAGCCGAGGTCGCCCTTCGTCACTCGCTCGGAGCCCTCGGCAACCGAGCCTCCGTGACGTGGTCACTCGGAGAGGACAGCGTGCGCGTCACCGTGCGGGTGGAGCGCCCGGGCTTCCTGCGTGCGCTCGGCTCCGACGAGATCGTGCGGAGCGCGTCGGTCCGCCGCGAGGTGGTGCGATGAGGCGGGCGCGGGGCGACGCCGGGCAAGCGGGAGGGTTCGAGGTGCTGCCGTTCGGCGTCCTGATCTTCGTCGCCGGCGTGCTGCTCGTCATGAACGTCTGGGCTGTGGTCGACGCGAAGCTCACCGTCACTGCTGCGGCGCGAGAGGCCGCTCGCGTGTACGTCGAATCGCCCGACGCCGGCGAGGCCGAACCGCGTGCCCTCGACGCGGCACGATCGGAGATCAGGGCGCGAGGCCGCGATGCCGACCGCGCATCGCTGCGCGTTCTGGGCGGCGGCTTCGCTCGTTGCCAGATGGTGACGCTGGAGGTGAGCTACGTCGCGCCGACGATCGCTCTTCCGTTCGTGGGCGGCTGGGGAGACGGTGTGAGGATCACCGCGCGGCACGGCGAGATCGTCGATCCGTATCGGAACGGTCCGGAAGGGGAGTCCAGCTGTGCGTGATCGAGGCGCCAGGGAACGCGGAAGCGCGCTCGCGCTCGTGCCTGCCGCGCTGCTGGTGCTCGTCGTGCTCGCGGCACTCGCAGTCGACTCGGCGACCGAGTACCTCGCGCGCCGCGAGCTCGCAGCAGCAGCGGACGCTGCTGCCAACGACGCGGTCACGTTCGGTCTCGACGAAGCGACGTTCCGCGAGACGGGCGAGTTCGTCCTCGACGCCGAGCGAGCAGACGAGGCCGTGCGGCGAGCATTGGCCGCCCGCGCGAGCGACATCGTGACGCGCGCCGAGGTCGACGTGGAAGCAGACGTCGGTGCCGGCACGGTCACTGTCACGTTGCGCTCGCGTGCGCACCTCGTGTTCTCACCAGCGGTGCCCGGCGCGCCGAACGACGTAGCGGTGGTGGCTCGAGCGACTGCCGACGTCTACGTGGGGGACTGAGCTCAGGCGCCTGGGTGCTTCTCGAGGAACTCGAGGATCCGTTGGTGCTTCTTGGTGTCGAGCTCCATGATCTCGACGAGCAGGTCCCAGATCGTCGTGTCCTTCACGTCCTTCAGCTGCTTCTGGAGGTGATGCAGGTCACGCTCGTCGGCGCGCTCGATCTCGAGGAACTCCTTTGCCGCGGCACGCACCGCCTCGCTGTCGGCCGAGCGGCTCATGTGCGGCACCTGCGGTTCGACCTCACGGAACTCGGCGTTCGACTGCAGCGCATTGCGCCACTCCGCGAAGAGGCGATGGTGGCGCGCCTCGTCCTCCATGATCATCCGCAGGAGGTACTCGACGTGGCCGCCCGCGCGTTTCGCGAGGTCCTCGTAGCGCTCGACGAGGCCCGACTCCGTCGCCATGTGCGTCGTCAGATGCTCGTAGAGGTCGTGCTCCCATGCGCTCAACCCGACCGGAACCGTGTTCGTCGTCATGCCTCAATCGTGCAGGTGAACGCTGCGCACCGGCAGGGCCGAAAGTCCCCGTGTTTCAGAGACGCTTGCGGAACCAGTTGTCGCTGCTGCCGCGGGGGTAGTCGTCGACGGTGGCGATGAGCTCGTAGCCGTGCTTCAGGTAGAAGCCGGGCGCTTGGAAGCCATGGCTCCCGAGCAGCACCTGCGTGCAGCCGCGCTCCCGGGCCTCCTGCTCTGCGGCGACGAGCATCGCCGAGCCCTTGCCGCCACCACGCAGCGACGCGTCGAGCCAGAGCATGTCGATCTCGCAGGTGCCGCCCCACGTCCAGCCGTAGAGGCCGGCGACCATCCGTCCGTCTTCGTCACGCTCGAAGATCGCGAGCTCGCGGCCGTCCCGGATGCCCGTCGTGGCGAAGTTGAACTCGTTCAGCAGCTCCTCGAGCTCGTCGATGTCGGCCTTGCTCGGGTGCTCCGTCAGCTCCGGCGGGATCTCCACGCCGTGATCATGCTGGAAGCGCGAGGACGTCACCGTCCCGATGCGTGCGGGACGTGTTCGTGCGCTGCCACACGCCGACCGCATCCACGCCGATCTCGGTGTTCGGGCAGTCACCACCGCTCGGGAAGGTCGCCCGCACGCGAGTCGGCGACACGACGTCACCCGACGCCGTCGCCCACTCCGGCTGCGACCACCGGACCATCGCGCTCGGATGGTCGCAGCGTGCGAACACCTCCGACCACGTCGTCGCCGACGTCAGCCGATCGCCCGGTGCGAAGAGGTCGCGCACGAGCTGCACCTGCCCGGTCGTTGTGTCGGTGATCTCGCCCCGCCAGCCGGCGTCGGAACGCGAGATGCGCAGGCGGTAGGGCACGCCCTGCTGCCACGGGTAGTCGCGCGTGTTGGGGTCGTTCGGTGTGCTGCGCAACGGCGACACCGAGCCTTCGAGGATCGAGGTGACGTCGCCGACGTTGGCGTAACCACCCCAGTTCGCCGCCCGCGACCCCGGGTAGCGCGGGTTCCACTGCAAACCGAGGTGCGCGCCGCCGAAGGAACGGCCGTCACCGGTGAACGTCGCCTGCAGCGCCCAGAAGTAGAGACGGCTGACCGACGGCAGCTCGAGCACCTCGAGCGTCACGGCCACCGAAACCACTGGCTCGCGGGGCTCGTCGAGCCACCAGAGGTGGAACGACGACACACCCTTGCCGGGCTCACCCGTGCCCGGCGTTCCTGGCTTCGGAAGGAAGCGGCGCCAACCGGACACCGCGCAACCCTAGGAGGGGCCGCGAGCAGCGGATCAGGCGCCGAAGATCTCGCCCGGCTTCAGGTGCGGGTGGGCGCTCGTGAGGACCTCGTACGCGTCGGGATCGACGA
>DATKAS010000428.1:0-2766 GCA_035497855.1 Acidimicrobiales bacterium | reverse complement strand
TTGGGCACGGTCATCGCGGTTCGTGCGTGGCTCACCGAGGACCCGCACGACGTCGGTGTGCAGGAGACGGTCGACCACTTCCGCACCGCTGCCAACGAGAAGACCGAGGTCGACGGGGTGTACGTCTACGACACCGCCGGCACGGAGAGCATCGACGCACTGGGCGGCGACTCGCACACGTATCCGGTCGTGTCCGCACTCACCGTCATGACCGAAGGGTGCGGCGTGAGCATGACCTGGAAGCCGCTCGACGGCCGATCAGAGAGCTGGATGGTGTGCCCGTCCGATGGCGGGCTCAGGACGCCGCGCACCAACAGCGAGCACACGTTCTTCCGTCAGACCTACGACACCGGGTTCGTCTGCGAGGGCTCCTGGTGGGTGCCACCGACCGGCGTCACCGAGTGGACGAGCTCGTGCGAGAACGCCGACCGCACGGCGAGCCGCGACGGCCGCGTCGTCGGCACCGAGCCTTACGACGTCGGCGGCGAGCAGCGTCAGTCGATCCACGTGCAGTGGGTCGACCATCTCTCGCGCGGGTCGGACGGAACGGTGACGACTGATGTGTGGATCGACCAGAAGACCGGTCTGATGCTGCGAGAGCACACCGTCACGGATTCGCGCAACGACTCTCCGGTCGGCAAGGTGACGTTCCGTGAGGGCCTCGATCTGAAGGTGCGGACGCTCGCGCCGCTGCGCTGACCTTCAGCTCGGGAGCGGTCAGATGACGTGCACCACGACGAGCGCGACGTCGTCCTCGCGTTCGCTGATCGGCAGCACTTCCTCGATCGCGTCGCCGAAGCGAGCCGCGATGCTCTCTGCCGATTGCTCGCCCGCGGCGGCGTCCGCGGCCATCTTCTCGAGCTCGTCGGGCTCGATCCCGTAGGGCGGCGACACGTCCGTGACGCCGTCCGTGTACAGGACCAACGTGTCACCGACGTCGAGGACGCCGTCGACCGGGTGGACCGTTACCGAGTCGATGGCGCCGAGGAGCATGCCCGGTATGCCGACGCTCGTCGCGTCACCGCTGCGTCTCACCTGGACCGGGAACGGATGGCCGGCGGACGTCGAGGTGAAGCGCCAACGCCCGCCGTCGAGAGGCTCGAGAGTGACGTAGGCGACCGTGCAGAACAGGTCGCGGTTGCCGGCGTGCAGCGCGTCATTGAGCCACGAGAGCACGACTTCCGGTGGGTGACCGTGTGTCGCCGCGGCCCGGATCGTGTGGCGCGCGATCGCGGTGACGGCCGCGCCGTCGGGTCCGGTGCCGCACACGTCGCCGATGACGACGGCCCAACGGTGGTCGTCGATCGCGAACGCGTCGTAGAAGTCACCGCCCACCTCGGACATCGCGCCGGCCGCCCAGTACCGGGCCGCGATGGAGATGCCGGGAACTTGTGGGAGGCGGGGCGGGAGCAGCGACGCTTGCAGCTTCGACGCGATCTCGCGGAGCTGTCCGGTCAGCCACACGTTGTCGAGCGCCTCTGCGATACGGCTCGCCGCGGTCTGCGCGAGGACGACGTCTTCGTTGTCGTACACGCGGCCCGACTCCGCGCTCACGAACTGCATGGCACCGATCGTGCGCCGCTTCGTGTTGAGCGGGACCGTGATCACGCTCGTGAGCTGCAGCACGTCGAGCAGGGCGAGCAGCTCCTCTCGGATCGCGCTCGCGCCCGCCTCCACGATCGCAGCTTCGATCGACTCGCGATCCACTTCCCGCAGGAACTCGAGCCGCCCGGTGCGGATGACCGCAGGAACGCCGCGTGGGCTGTCGGGATCGTACGGATACCGCTGTCGCACCTGAGCGGCCCACTCGACCTTGCTGGGATCGCGATGCGCGACCTCGACCTCGGGTGCACCACCCCCAGGTTCGGGAAGGAAGTGCAGCGTGCACCAGTCACCGAGCTCTGGCACCGCGGCCGCGGTGACAGCGCGCATGAGCGAGCGGTAGTCGGGCGCTGCGAACGCGACCCGGTTCAGCTCGGCGAGGAACTCGAGCCGCTCGCGCAGCACGCGTTCGCGTCGAATGGCCTCCTCCGCTTGGGAGTAGCGACGCGTCGCTTCGATCTCGAGCCGCTTGCGTGCTGTGATGTCGGAGGCGCAGCCGATCGTCCCCGTCACGTCGCCGTCAGCACCGAGGGTGATCGTTCCCCTGCCCTGCACCCAATGCACTGTGCCGTCAGGCCAGATCACCCGATGCTCGACCTCGTAGGCGCTCTTGTTCGCCACCGCGCGTTCGACGGCCTCTCGGGTGCGATCGACATCCTCGGGATGAATCAGCTCGAGGAACGTCTCGTAGCGGCCGTCGAACTCTCCGGGTGCCAGCCCGTAGATGCGCTCGAGGGTCGCATCCCACTCGGTCAGGCCCGTGACCATGTCGCGGTGCCAAGTGCCGAGCTCTCCGGCTGCGAGGGCGAGGACCAGTCGCTCGCTCAGTTCCGAGGCCTGACGTTGGAGCATGCGGACCTCGGACTGCGCGTCGTCCGCTGAGGCGACGATCCCGACGACCACTCCATTCTCGTCGCGCAGCGGACCGACGCTCGCGTAGGTCCAGGACGTCCGGCCGTCAGCCCGCGCGACGGGGACGTCTCCCGCCCAGGTCTCACCCCGCCGCACGAGGTCGACCACGAGGCGCACATCGTCAGCGCTGCTCCCCGAGAAGAAGTCGGAGATGGGGCGCCCGACTGCACCTCCCGCCGAGAGCCCATAGGTGCGCGTCGCGACCTGGTTGCACGCGAGGATCGTGCCGTCGAGGTCGGCGATGACGATCGC
>DATKAS010000427.1:0-4355 GCA_035497855.1 Acidimicrobiales bacterium | reverse complement strand
CGAACGCGACGCCCGCGAACGCCGCGATCGCCATGACTCCGACGCCCGTGAGCACCGCGCCTCGAACGCCCGCGTTCGAAGCCATCAGCGCGATTGTCCAACCCAGAACGGTCACTGCGATCCCCCCTCCGCACACGATCGCCGCGCGCCGCACAATGCGCTGGTCGTCGACGCCGATGGTGTGCAGCCGCCAGCCCGCAGCGATCCGCGCCGCGGCACAGAAGCCGCCCATCTGTGTCACGCCTCTTCTCTGGGAGCCGGAATGACCAGTGCGGGCACGGTCGAGCTGTGGACGATGTCAGCGGCCCCTGAACCCAGCACCAGGTGCGCGATCGGGTCGCGAAGATGGCTGGTGACGGTTATCAGCCCGGTCGGGTGAGCGTCGAGGTAGTCCGTCATGCCGGCGGCGGCGCCGATGGGGTCGTAGATGACGAGGGTGTCCAGACCCGGCGCGACCGGCGCCCACTGTTCGCCGAGACGGCGAACGTATTCGTCCGCGTCCTCGTTGGGTCCGTGATGGCGTCGCCACGGCGCACCGATGCGCACGGGCGGCGGGGAGGGCTCGGCGACGGTGACAAGCGTGAGCCTCATGCCGAGGGCGTGGGCCCAGGCCGCGGCGACCGGCAGGCCGCGCTCGGAGGCGGGCGTCCCATCGACGCAGGCGACGAGATGGTCGACACCGAGGGGCGTGGTCGCCGTCTCGTCCGAGAGATCCGGGTCGACGACCAAAGGACCGGCCACGATGACTGGCTCGCGGCCGCGTTCGATGATGTCGCGCGCCGTCGATCCGATGAGCGTCCCGGCGACGCGTCCTCGACCATGCGTCGACAGGCAGATCAGACAGGAGTCCAATTCCGCGGCACGGCGGTGGACCGCGTCCGCGACGTGGGTGTCGATCTCGACGTGGATGCGCGGGTCGTCAGGTTCGGTGCCGAGTGCCTGCGCCGCTTCGCCGCGGATGCGATCCAACTCGAAGTCGGAGACCGCGACGGAGACGGTGTGGATCGTCGCGTCGAACCGTGCGGCGAGCGCGCGGGCCGTGGGGAACGCGCCATTTGCAAAGTGCGAGCCGTCGAGCGGGACGAGGATCGTGTGGTGGACGGGGTCAGGTGCTCGATGCGCTGAGGGGTTCATGGTTCCTCCACTTGGGAGAGAGCGCGAACGAGTTCCCGCGCCGCCCGGCACAGAGTCGGGCGGCGCGAGAGGACGTACGGCTCAACTCGCTGCCGGCGCCGGCGGCGACAGCACACAGAACCGTCAGGAGCGGGACTCCGTCAGACTGTCGGCATCCATTCGCGCGAGCTGGGCGTCGAGCACTGCGTACTCGGCTTCCTCGACCGCCCAGTACGCGTACTGAATGGCGAACTGAGCGTCTTCCTCGGCGGAGTCAGCCTTTCGTTGCGCGGCCTTGAGGTCGTGCTCCGACTTCTTCGACTCGACGTCGCGACGAATCTTGGCGATCTGTTCATCCCAGCTCTTCTGTACGTCACTCCACCACGCCGCGACCTTCCCCTTGTTCGTCTGGGCGGTCTTGCGCAGCTTGTCTGTGCTCTTGTCGAGCGACTCGCGCGCGCTCTGAACGTCGTGTTCCACCTTGTCGTGCGCCGCCTTTTGTGCGGCAGCAAAGCGGTCCTCGGCTTCTTTGGCTCGGGCCGCGAGCTTGGCGAGGTCATCGGAAAGGGCCATAGCAAACTCCTCCTTCAGTTGCTCTTCAGTTGCTCGTTGAAACGATCCCCGGCGCTTCAGGGTCGCGGACACGCCTCCGGACAGGTGGTACCAGACGTCCCTTCACCTGCGGGAGCGTATTCATTGACCTTCGGCGGTGACCAGCCCGCTCGGCTGTCCGCGGACGATCCGCGCCAACCCGAGGAACGTCGACCGTCCCCAGCCTGGCTGTAGCGCTGCGGGCGAGAGGCCGAGATGACGGAGAGGGATGCGCACCGTCAAGGCGCGCGGACGCGACACGAAGCGCAGCGGCGGAGTCAGTTCGACTGCTTCGCCGTCAACGCCCGCCGCCACCATGTCGTCAGATGCCACCTCGAACTCCGGTACCTGCGTGGTCTGCCAGCCGGGGAACTGGTCGACCTGACCCGCCGCTTCAGCAGCGACGAAGCGCGTCACGTCGGAGGGACTCATGAGGAGGAGCACGGCCGCGCCGAGCACACCGCGATCGAGGCGAGCACGCGTCCCGAACCCGGCCAGGCTCGTCAGGCGGTACGGGTCGTTGGAGACGATCACGACTTGCGGGTTCTCGACGACCGCTCCGCCCTCCATGTGCGCGCGCAGCCCCGACGGCGGGGCGTCAGGTCCGAGCAAGGTCGGCAGCATCCGGGCTGCCGTTCGCAGCTTTGCGTCGCGATAGGCATCCGACGCGACGATCTGCGCATAAACGCCGAGCGACACGTTGTTCACGAACACTCGCCCGTTGACGTCCCCAAGGTCGATGCGGGCCTGACGCGCATCACCGTAGGCGTCGAGTGATCCGGCGACGTCGTCGCGGTCGATGCCGAGATCGAGCGCGAAGTGATTGCGCGTGCCCGCGGGCACGCACACGAACGGGAGGTCGTGCGCGGAGGCGACCGCGGCGACGACGGCTTGCGAGCCGTCCCCGCCGGCCATCCCGATCACATCCGCGCCGCGAGCAACGGCATCCTCGGCAAGCGCGCGCAGGTCATCCCCGGGAGCAAGCAGGACCGGCTCGATGCCCCGACGCACGCACTCCCCTGGGAGGTCGAACCTCTCGACCTTGCCACCCCCGGATTTCGCGTTCATCAGCAGCACACCGTGCCGTGCGCGAACCGCCGGGCTCCACCGGCGGGCGACCGCGGATCGGATCTCCCACGCCGATGCCCACATGCCCGCGGCACTCGTGATTGCGATCGTCGCCACGACGAGCACCAACTCGGTGGCGCTGGGTCCGGACGCCACCAACGCCAAGACCCCGCCTGCCACCCCGAGGGCGGCGAGCGCGACAATCCGGCCCCGCCATCGTGGGCGGGTGGCACCGATCCAGCTCAAGGGAACGCCGACGCCCACCGCCACCAACGCGACCAGCCCGAGCACCGGATCGTCGACGACTGAGACCAGCAACTCGACGGCCAACGCCAGGTAGCCCATCAACGCCACCGCTGCGATGACCCGCGCGCGAGGGGGCGGCGTCTGACGCGCCTGCACCGCAACAGACCTCAGGAGGTCTCGCGGGCCTGTCGTCGCGATTCCCCGAGCTCGCGGGCGCGGCTGACCCACGTCTTGTGCTCGCGTCGGCGCCGGACGAGTCGTTGCCAGGTGAGCACGCCCACGCCAGCTGCGACAAGGCCGGGCACCGAGACCGGCCCGACGGTCGGGCCGGTGCGACGTGACAACAGCTGCGCGGAAGCCATGACCGACGCGGCAGCGACGAGGCCGTCGACAAGGTGATCGACCGCGCCATCGGCATCGTGGACGCGGAAGTCGATTGCGAGTCGACCGGCGCGGATCTGCTGGACGATCTCCTCGATGTCGCCGGGCAGGGATGCAGCCAGACGATCCCAGCCTCGAAACGTTCGGCCCACGTGTCGGGCGAGACGCCGCGGGTCGAACCGCTCGGCAAGCAACTTCCTCATGTACGGCTCGAGCAACTCCGTGACTCGGACCTCGGTGTTGAGATCGCGCCCGAGTCCTTGCAGCTGCAGCATGACCCGGAACAGCAGTGACAAGTCGGCCGGCAACACGAGCCCGTTGTCGTGAAGCAGCGCCATGCCGGTGGTGACGATCGCAGCCATGTCGAGCTGGCCGACACCGATGAGGAGGTAGCGGTTCAGCCACACGTCGAGCTGCGATCGCAGCCTGTTCATGTCGACGGTCGGCGGCGGCGTGGTGATCTCGACGACGACGTCGATCAACGAATCGAGGTCGTGGGTTCCTGCCGCGATCACCAGATCCTCGAGCTGCCGTCTGCGCATCGAGGAGATGCGGCCGACATCCCCGAAATCCAGGATCCCGATATGCGTCCCATCGGGTATCAGCAGGTTCCCCGGCTGGGGATCGGCGTGATAGAGGGAATCGCGGAAGATCATCTCGAGGTACGCCTCGGCGGCGCGTCGCACGAGCGCGTCGACGTCCCACCCCGTCGCCTCGACGCTCGCACGATCGGCGAAGGGTGCGCCGGCGAGGAGGCTCATCGTGAGCACGCGCCGCCGGGACAGCTCCGGATACGGCCTCGGAAAGACGATGTCGGGCTCGTGGGCGAAGTTCAGTGTGAAGCGCTGGAGGTTCTGAAGCTCGTGCGACAAGTCGATTGCGTCGTGGAGCATCTGCGAGAACTCCGAGACGATCACCGTGGGTCGCAGCTGCGCGAACCCGGCGTCCTCGCTTTC
>DATKAS010000426.1:0-4306 GCA_035497855.1 Acidimicrobiales bacterium | reverse complement strand
ACCTGCCAGAGCGAGGGCGCGCTCGAGGTCTACATCGAGCCGGTCGTGTCGACGCCCCATCTCGTCGTGGTGGGGCGCTCGCCGATGTCCCAGACGTTGCGCGACCTCGCGCAGGTGCTCGGGTGGCGCGCGGATCTCGTCGACGGCGCGGAGTTCTCGGCCGCGGACGTCGATCCGCGCGCGGTCGTCGTCGTGGCAACACAAGGTCACGGGGACGAGGAGGCCATCGAGCACGCGGTCACCGCGTCGCCCGCGTACATCGGGCTCGTCGCGTCGCAGAAGCGTGGCGACTCGGTGCTCGCGTTCCTCGCCGAGCGGGGCGTGGCGCAGCACCTCCTCGATCGTGTGCGAGTGCCGGTCGGACTCGACCTCGGGCACACGACCCACAGCGAGATTGCAGTGTCGATCCTCGCGGAGCTGGTGCAGCTGCGGGCATCGGGCGCGTTGGCCTCTGATCATGTCGACACGCTTCGCTCGCTGCCCGAGACCGCGACCGATCCTGTGTGCGGCATGACGGTCACGATCACGCCGACTTCGCTGTCTCTCGAGCGTGACGGCGTCACCTACTACTTCTGCGGCGAGGGATGCCGTTCCTCGTTCGCAAAGGAGGCTCGGTGCTGATCAAGAACGACTTCGAGGTCGCGCAGCCGGTCGACAAGGTCTGGAAGTTCTTCGACGACATCCCGGGCGTCGCGTCGTGCCTCCCCGGCGCCGAGCTCACCGAGGATCTCGGGAACGACAAGTACAAGGGTCGCGTCACGGTGCGGATGGGCCCGGTGAAGCTGCAGTTCGCGGGCACCGCGGAGATCAAGGAGCGTGACGACGCCAACAAGCGCATCGTGGTCGACGCGAACGGTGCCGACGAGAAGGGTCGTGGCCAGGCCGCGATGCTCCTGAGCGCGCACCTCACGCAGATCGCCGGGGGCACGAAGGTCTCGGTCGATCAAGATCTCCAGCTGCAGGGAGCGGCCGCGCAGTACGGGCGGGGGATGATCTCCGACGTCTCGTCGGTGCTCATGCGCGACTTCGCCACGAACATGCAGAGCCGCATCGCCGCGATCGACCGCGGTGAGTCAACGCAGCAGATCAAGAGCGCCGAAGCTGCCGGAGGCGTCGGCATCGGCGTGCGTGCGCTGATCATGGCGTTGAGCCGGTTGTTCCGGCGGTTGTTCCTTCCGTACCGGCCCGCGGCGAGCTGAGGGGGCTTCGATGATGGTGTTGTGGTGGATCGGGAACATCGTCCTGTTGCTCGTGGTCGTCCCGGTGCTGCTCGGGCTGCTCAACCGGGTGCTCGCGGCGCTCGAGCGCATTCGCGGCGCGGCCGACAACATCCTCGGTCACGGTGTCGGCTTGATCGGCAACGTCGACCAGGCGCCCGCGCTGCTCGCGAAGACCGACGAGACGATCAAAGAGGTGCAGGTCGGCGCGGTTCGCTACGCCGGCTCCGTTGCGAAGCTGCTGCCGTGACGAAGTCGTTGGCGTGAAAGGGGAATGACATGCCCATCGCTGCTTGGGTGACCATCGTGCTCATCGGACTGATCGTCGCGGCCGCGGCGCTCGGCCTCGTGCGGGTCATCGGCCACCTGGTCGCTGTCCATCGCACGCTCGCCGCGCTGATCGGCGGTGTGCAGGTCGTCGCCGACAAGACCCAGCCGGTTCCCGCGGCGCTCGAGTCGGTGAACGCGACGTTGAAGCCCGTCCGTGACTTCTGCGAGTCGATCTGAGATGAACGTGCTCGCGCAGGACACGTCGGGTTGGCAGGCCGGCTACACGATCGGCGTGATCGTCGTGATCGCGGTCGTCGCCCTCGTGGTGCCGATCCTCGTGCTCGCGCACTTGATCGGGAAGCAGGCGAAGGAGATCAACGACAGCCTGAAGGAGTCGGTCACGAACACGGCCGCACTCGCCGGGCTGCAGACGACGATCGAGTCGGCCGAAGCCATCACTGCGGGGCTCAGGCGCGGCCGCATCAAGCTGGGGGGCTGACAGTGATCCTCGCGTTGACGGACACGACGAAGAATTGGTGGTGGGGGGCGCTCGCAGCCGGTGCGGTCGTCATCCTCGCCGTCGTCGCACTGCTCACGATCCTCGTGCTCCTCGTGCGCACGATCGACGAGCGCACGATGGCGATCCGAGAGACCCTGAAGCAGGCGGCCGCCAACACCGCTGACACAGCGCTCATCGGCGAGACCGCAGCGAAGGTCGACGACGTGCTCGCCGAAGGCCTCGAGCACCACCTCTTCCTCGGCCGGGTGCTCGACAAGGTGCGGTCATGACGACGCTCGTGGTGCTCACCGTCGTCGAGCTCGTGCTGCTCGTCGCGGGCTTGGCCGCGTACCTCTGGATCGTCGGCACCCAGCTCACGAAGGTCGCCGGCACGCTCGAGGAGTGCAACGACCTCGTCGCCGAGATCGAGCAGAACGCTGCGGTCATCACCCCCGGTGTCGAGCACATCAACCGCACCGCGGGCGTCATCGCCGGCGCGCTCCCACTGCTCTACGGCATGGCCGAGGGCATCGTCGCGGGCGCGACCTACCAGGCACCGGCGCCCGACGCCGAGCGCGGGCCCGCGAAGCCAGCCGCAGGCACCCGCCGCTCCCGCTTCCTCGAAGCCACGGGCTACGCCCGAGATTGATGATTGGGGCGCGGCATTCGCACCCCGATTCATCAATCTCGGAGGGGGGTTTGCCCGGACGCGGGGTCGCGGGGAGTGCTCAGGGGGCCTGCGGTGGGCGCGGTGTAGTCGCCGATCCACTCGTCCTTCCACGCGGGGTCGTACTGGTCGGCGTTGCAGCCGGGCTTGTAGATCGCGATGAGCTCCTTGGCGATCTGCTCGCGGTGGGAGCGGAGGCCGCCGGGCACCTCGTAGGTGCAGATCGACAGCTTGAAGCGGTCGCCGGCTCGCTTCACCCAGCACCCCGCTCGCGCGTGGTTGAACGGGAAGCGCTCGGCTGCCAGGTCGTCGGAGTGATCGACGTAGATGACCGCGTACTGCTCGCGTGCTGCGTCGGGCTTGTAGACGACCGCGTAGACAGCGGCGAGCGTGGGTGGGGTCCAGCCCGCGAGCACACGGGGGCCTTCGAAGGGATACCCCGCGAGCGACCCGAGCCGGATCACTCGTCGCCGTCCTCACCGATCGTCTCGACGCGCGAGACCGGCCAATTCGGCAGGCCGGCCTGCTTGGCGGCGGCGAGGAACGCGGCCATCGCCACCTCCGCAGCCTCGTCGCTCGACTCGGCGTCGACGACGATCTGCGCGCCGTAGCTCGTCGACCCGATGCCCGACGCGATGCCGCCGCTCGCGGCGACCGCGTCCGCGAGCTCGACGATCTCGTCGAGGGTCATCTCACGATCCCCGTCGGCGACGACCGACACGCTCCACTTCATCTGAGGTCGGGAAGTCGCTCGGCGAGCTCCTCGAGGCTCGCGAGGTCGTGACCGGACATGAGGACGTCGACGTGCGGCGCAGCGACCATCATCCCGAGCGTGCTCGGGCGGAAGTCCTTGTCGTCGCCCTTGTGGGGGTTCATCCACACGATCTGGTGGCTCAGCCGCGCCAGGCGTTCCATCGCGCTCGCGAGGACGGCGGGGTCGCCGCGGTCGAGCCCGTCCGAGCAGATGACGACGATCGCTCCTCTGCTCACGCCCCGACGCCCCCAACGGCGCACGAACGTGTCGATCGCGTCGCCGATGCGGGTGCCGCCCTCCCAGTCGAAGACCGCTCGCGCGGCGTTGTCGAGCGCGTCGTCGGGCCGGCGTCGCTCGAGCTCCTTGGTGATGCGAGTGAGCCGAGTTCCGAAGCAGAAGACCTCGACGCGAGACGCGGCACGCCGTGTCGAGTACGCGAACTGCAGCAAGTTGCGCGAGTAGTCGGACATCGAGCCCGAGACATCGAGGATCAGGATCAGCGGTCGCGTGCGCAGTCGCCGCCGCCGCCAGTGGAGCTCGGACGGCTCACCGTGCATGCGCATGGTCTCGCGAACGGTCTTGCGAGGGTCGGGACGACGCCCGCTCGGTGCGCTCGCAGTCCGTCGGGTTCGGCGGCGTGGCGGCATGAGACGGATGCGGGTCATGATGCGTCGGAGGACGGCGAGCTCCTCGGGTGTGCACGCGGTGAACGACTTGTGGCGCCAGATCTCGACGTCGCTCGCCATGAAGCCGAGCCGGGCGGGCTTCGCGTCGGGCTCACCCGTACCGGGGTCGGTCGCTGGGATCTCGAGCACGCCTTGCACGTTCGCGGGGTTCCGCGCGATGGACTGCCAAGGCTCGGGCAGCCGCTCGTGCTCGTCGAGGAAGAAGCGCTTGAA
>DATKAS010000425.1:0-7004 GCA_035497855.1 Acidimicrobiales bacterium | reverse complement strand
GGGTGCTCGGGCATCATTCCACTCCTTGCGGGTCGGTACGCAGCCCGTCAACCGCGCCGGAGCCCCGCCCGCCGGTGCGGCGGAGGGACTCGAGCTCGCCGGCCAGCAGACGTTCGGCGTACTTCGCGATGACGTCGACCTCGAGGTTCACCCGGGCACCCACGCCCTTGTGGCCGAGCGTCGTCACGGCAGCTGTGTGGGGGATCACGGCAACCGCGAACCCGTCATCGGTGGGATCGACGACTGTCAGGCTGACGCCGTCGACGGTGATCGATCCCTTCTCGACCACGTAGCGCAGCAGCTCGGCCGGCGCGGTGATCCGAAGGTCAGGGGCGGGCGCGGCGATCGTGCCGACGCCGTCGACGTGCCCTTGCACGAGGTGGCCGCCGAGCCGGTCCTCGAGGCGCACGGGCCGTTCGAGGTTCACGGGGTCACCTGGCCGCAGGTCGCCCAGGTTGCTCCGACTGAGCGTCTCGACTGTCACGTCGGCCTCCCACCAGCCGTCGCCCAGCGCGACGACCGTGAGGCACACGCCGTTCACCGAGGTCGAGTCGCCGATCCGCGCACCTTCGACCACGGTGCGCGCGCCGATCCGCAGGCGGTCTCCGACCAGCGAGATGACGTGGCCGAGCTCCTCGACGATCCCCGTGAACATCAGCCGACCTCCATCCCCAGGGCCTCCAGCTCCAGCTTCAGGTCGTCGCCGAGGCGATCGACCGAGACGACACGACCGCGCCACACGTCGTCGATGGTCGGCGAGCCCGCGCCGGTGAACATCGGACGCGCGTCGTCACCTCCGAACAACGCGGGCGCGAGGTACAGCACATAGCGGTCGACGAGCCCAGCGCGGTGGAACGCGGCAGCCACGCTCGCTCCACCCTCGACCATCGCCTGCACGATCCCCTGGCGACCGAGCTCGTCGAGCACGCCAGGCAGATCGCCCTGGAGCTCGAGCGCGGGATGCACCTTGGCCCCCTCGGGAGCGTGCCCGAGCACGACCCGCAGAGGATCACGGCCCTCAACGTGCCGCACCGTCAGCGCAGGGTCGTCGGCGCGCACGGTGCCGGCACCGACGATCACGGCGTCGCTCTCGGCCCGCAGGCGGTGCGCGTCGCGGCGAGCCGGCTCGCCGGTGATCCACTGGCTCGTGCCATCGGGTGCCGCGGTGCGCCCGTCGAGCGTGCCAGCGAGCTTCAGCACGACGTAGGGCCTCCCGGTGCGGCGGTGCTTCAGGTACGGCGCGAGCTGCGCGGTCACGGTGTCCGCGTGCACCCCGACGCGCACGTCGATGCCCGCGTGCTGCAGCCGCGCGATGCCGCGGCCCTGCACGTTGGGATCGGGATCCTCGATGCCGACCACCACACGCGCGATGCCCGCGGCCACGATCGCGTCGACACATGGTGGCGTGCGCCCGTGGTGCGCGCAGGGCTCGAGCGTGGAGACGAGCGTTGCACCCCGCGCGCGGTCGCCCGCATGTCGCAAGGCGACGACCTCGGCGTGCGGGCCTCCCGGAGGCTCCGTGGCCCCCTCGAACGTCGTGCCGTCTTCGGTCTGGATCACGCAGCCGACCCATGGGTTCGGCGGCGTGCGGGCGCGGGCGCCCGCGGCGAGGGCGATCGCTCGCTCCATCAGCTCGTCGTCGCTCGTCGCGCCCACGGCGTCCTCGTTCGGCCGAATTCCGTTCGCGAGGACGCGGACACCGACCGCCGGCGCGCCCGCGCCAGTCGTCCGCGCCGCTCCCTCGCTCCCATCCGGACTCACCGCTTCGCCGCGTGCAGCGAAGCGGAACACCGTCGGCCCTGGGCTTCCACCAGGTCGGCCTCCGGCCCGAAGGTCGAAGGTTCGCGGGCTCTCACCGCCGGTCGGGACTCACACCCAAACCCCGCGAGGGGGGCATTCGTTCAGTTGTGACCTGCACTTGCTGACTGGGAGTGTACGCGTGGCCTGGTCGCGGTGGCAACGCCCGGAGACGAAACGACCGATTCTTCGGCGACGCTCGATGAGATTTCTTCGCTGACGCTCACTGACATTTCTTCGCTGACGCTCAATGGGTGGTGGGCTCGCCGATGAGCAGCCGCAGGGCATGGGGCAGCACGTCGAGCACGGCTTCGAGGCACTCCACCGCGCCGGTCGGTGAGCCCGGGGTGTTCAGCACGAGGGCGCGGCCTCGGGTGCCGGCGGTCGCCCGCGAGAGCCGCCCGAGCGGGCTCACGAGCCGCATCGCCTCGGCGAGACCGGGCGCTTCGCGCTCGAGGGCATCCTTCGTGCCCTCGGGCGTCTCGTCGCGCGCGGTGAAGCCAGTTCCTCCCGTCGTGACGATGAGGCCGGCGAACCGATGGGCCATCGCCTCGAGCGTGCCGCCCACCGAGGCGCGGCCGTCCTCGCACACGCGGTGATCGACCACCTCGTAGCCCTCCGCGGTCAGCCGCTCGACGAGCGCGATGCCCGATCGGTCCTCACGAGTCCCCGCGATGACACCGTCAGAGACGGTGAGCACCTTCGCCTGTAGCCCCTCTGCCGACTTGTCATCTGCTCCGGTCACGGTGTGAGTGTGTCAGGCACGACGGAGCCGCAGCACGAACATCCCGTCGGTGTCCGCGTCCTGCGGCAGCAGGAGACCGCCGCGACCGCTCGATCGCCACGGCGCGCCGGGCTGGTCGAGCGGCTCCAGGTCGGGATGCACGCGCGCGAGGTGGTCGTCGATCCCGAGCGTCTCGGCACGCGTGATCGTGCAGACGGCGTACACGAGCACGCCACCGGAAGCGAGGAGGGGGACAGCAGCATCGACGAGCTCGGCCTGCAACGCAGCCAGCCGCGGCACATCCTCCTCCTGCACGCGCCAGCGCGCGTCCGGCCGCCGGCGCAGCACGCCCAAGCCCGAGCAGGGGGCATCGACCAGCACCCGCTCGAACGATTCGTCTCGGTACGGCGGGCGGCGCGCGTCGGCCACCAGCACGTGCACGTGTGACGCTGCAAGGGCCGCGACGTTCGTGGCCATCGTGCGCACGCGGGCCGCGCGCAGGTCGGACGCCGCGACGAACGCACCGCTGATCGCGGCGATGCGCGTCGCCTTGCCGCCGGGCGCCGCGCACAGGTCGGCGACCCGCGTGCCGCGCGCCGCGTCGACGAGATCCGCGACCCACCCGGACGCCTCGTCTTGGACGTAGCCGTCGGGGCGTGTGTGCACACGCGGTGCGCGGTTCATGTGCGCGAGCGCGGCGATGCCGTCGTCCCGGCCCAGATCGGCGACGACCCGATCGACGATCCAGTCGGGATAGCTGAGCCGAGTCGCGTCATCGGGCGGATCGAGCGGCGCCGCAGCGACCTTGCGGAGCACCGCGTTGACGAACGCGCGAGCGTGGGACGGCGCGATCGCCACGGTCTCGCTCACCGCCGCGTGCGGTGCCGTGCCCATGTACGCGAGCTGGTACGCGCCGACGCGCAGCACCGTTCGCACCACGAGATCAGGTGGCTTCGACACGAAGCGGTCGACGAGCCAATCGCACGCTCGCTGCATCCGCAGCGTTCCGTAGACGAGCTCGGTGACGAAGCCGCGATCGCGCTCGGAGAGGTTCGACCTGGCGAGTGCCGCAGGGAGCGCGAGGTTCGCGTAGGCGCCGTCTCGCCCGACGCGCACGAGCACGTCGACTGCCAGTGCGCGCGCGTCGTTCACGAGCCGAGGAGCTCGCCCGTTGCAACTCGAGCGCCATTCACCCACGCCCGAGCGTCGGTCGCCTTGCGTCCTTCCGGCTGCACAGTCACGAGCATGAACGCGCCGTCACCCGTGGCGACGTCGCGTCCCGAGAGCGCGCCCGGCTGACCGAAACCTGCTGCCGGTGCTGGTGCGCCTTCGAGGACGAGGAGGCGCGCCCCTCGGAACGTCGTCCACGCGCGCCCCGCGCGCACGATGCGATCGATCTCGACGGCGCTTCGGCGCCAATCGATCTCGAGGTCGGACGACTCGATCTTCGCCGCGTAAGTCGCCTCGCCCGATTGCGGCGTCGGCGTCGAGAGCCCGCCGAGCAGCTGGTCGATCAGAAGTCGGGTGCCGACGTCGGCGAGCTCACGCCGAAGCGACTCGGTGGTCGCTCGGGGGCCGATCGCCACCCGCTCGCACGCGAACACCGGACCCGTGTCGAGGCCTTCCTCGAGCCGCATGATGCACACGCCCGTCTCGTCGTCGCCCGCGAGGATGGCGCGCTCGACCGGGGCAGCGCCACGCCAGCGAGGGAGCAACGAGAAGTGGACGTTCACCATCGGCAGGACATCGAGCACGTGCGGCTTGATCAGCTGACCGAACGCGACGACGACACCGAGATCGGCCTCCGCGTCGAGCACATCGTCCACCCTGGTCGTGACGTGGATGCCGAGGTCGAGCGCGGCGACCTTCACGGGGCTCGGATCGTCGGTGCCGCCGCGGGAGCGTCGCTTGTCGGCTCGGGTGACCACGATCGCCACGTCGAACCCGGCCGCGACGAGTGCTCGCAGGGTGCTCGCGGCGATGTCGGGCGTGCCCAAGAACGCGAGCCGACGAGGGGAGGTGGGCAGCTCGGGCACGGCCGCGGCCCGCGCGGCTACAACCCGGGCCGGTGCTCCGGCGAGGGCTGGAGGTCTTGCACGGCCCGCTTGCGCAGCTCCTTGAGTGCCGACTTCCGCTGGCTCTCGTCGAGATGCTCGAGGAGGAGGATGCCGTCGAGGTGGTCGAGCTCGTGCTGGAACAGCCGGGCAAGCAGCTCGTCGGCCTCGAACGACACCTCGTTGCCGTCCAGGTCGACTCCCGTGAGGAGGATCTCCTTCGGTCGGACGATCTCGAACGACAGGCCCGGCACGGAGAGGCAGCCCTCGTCGTACTCCCACTCGCCGCTCGACTCCGAGATCACCGGGTTGATGAGCGTGCGGGGGCCGTCGCCGATGTCGTAGACGAACATGCGCTTCTGCACGCCGACCTGCGGCGCGGCCAGCCCGAGGCCCGGCGCGTCGTACATGGTGGTGAGCATGTCCTCGGCGAGCCGAGCGAGACGACCGTCGATCTCGGTGATCTCAGCGGCGCGTTGCTTGAGCACGGGGTCGCCGAAGAGTCGGATCGAGTACGGAGCCATGCCCTCAGGCTAACGGCCGACTCGTCACACGCGCAGCGGGTCGACCTCGATGCGGACGCGTACCGACGGACGCGGCGCGCGCGCGAGCGCGTCGGCGAGCTCTTCGGACGACTCGGCGCGCACGAGCCATGACCCCTTCGCCGGCCCGAGCACGTCGATGCCGGGGTTCAGCGTCGCGGTCAGCGCGTCGACGAAGTCCTGCGCGCCCGCGCCGGAGATGGCCGCCATCGCGCTCGCGGGCGGGAAGCGCAAGTCCGCACGCCGGAGCGCCTCTGCGTCCGCGACGCGTTCAGGATCCGCGTGCAGTGCGGCATCGATGACTTCGTGGCCGGGGACGCGGGTCTGCACGAGCACGCGCGACTCGGGTCGTCTTCCCCCGACGAGTCGCGCTGCACGAGCGAGCAGCGCGAACGCTTCCTCTGCGGCGCGATAGCGAGGCGCGAGGAGCTCCTGGTCGAAGTCGAGGAACGCGACCGCGTCCGCTCCACTCGCCCGGTGGAGCACGGCTTCGGTGCCGACCAGGACGGGCGCATCGGGGAGCTCCTCCCCTGGCGCTTCCGCACCCGTGACCTCGGCGACGGGCACACCTGCGAGCGCCTCGAGCTCCTCCCGCGCTCGGCTCACGCCGGCCCGAAGGTTCTTGAACTTCGTCGAGTGGCAACGGAGGCAGATCGGAGGGCGCACGGTGCCGCACCGCGGGCATTCGAGGTCGCTCGTCGGCTGCACGACAGCGGCGCCGCAGCGCTCGCAGGTCGCGAGCTCCCCACACGCCGCGCAGGCGAGCAGGCGCGCCCTTCCTGTGCGGTTGAGCACGCACACGACCCGCCCGCCCGAACGGAGCAACCGCACCAGCGCCTCTGAGTACGAGCCCGTGCGCATCGGATCGGAGGTCTTGCGCATGTCGACGACGTCGAGTGCGGGCCATCCCCGCCGCTCCGCGTTTCGGCTCGGGCGTACGAGCGGCGCCCACGCGAGCGCCTCGAGGCTCGGACACGGCGACGTGAGGACGACGGGCACGCCTGCGCGCCGTCCCCGTTCGATCGCGACGTCGCGCGCGTTCCACGTCGGCACGCGCTCCTCCTTCAAGCCTTCGTCGTGCTCGTCGATCACGACCACCACCGCGAGGTCACGCGCGGGAGCCCATGCCGCACCTCGCGCACCGATGGTCACCCCGACGCCCGCGTACGACTGGGCCCAGTCGCGGGGCACGAGTGCTACGCCGACGCCGGCACGACGGACACGGGTCGCGAGCGCGCGGGCCATCGCAACCGACGGGGTGACGACCAAGGCAGGCCCGAGCCTGGCCGCGGCGAGCACGACCGGCAGGTGGTCATCGGGTGGCGGGAGCCGCACGACCGCCCCAGGCTGCACCAAGGCTTCAGGTGGGAGGTCGGCCACGCCGCCGCCGATTGGCACCGTCCCCATCAGCGGTGAGGGCAGACGCTGCACCAGCGCCGGTGGCGACGCCGCCGTGAGCAGTGCCGCGGTGCGCCCTGCCCACCGGTGCGCGGCCCAGGTCGCGAGCTCGACGACGTCGGGAGGAGGCCCGAGCCCACGCACCGCGATGACCTCGGCCATCTTGACGTCGGCGGGCGGTGCGACGTCGACCTCGACGACCCACCCGCTCACCCGTCGACCGTGCAGCGGCACGCGCACCTGCGCGCCCACGGTCGCTCGTGCACGCAGACGCTCGGGAACGAGGTAGTCGAAGGTCTTGTCGATGGGCCCGTCAGGGAGCACCCGGACGGTGAGGCTCACCGTCGTGCGCTCGGTGCCTCGAGCGATCGGGGGTTACAGGCCAAGTGCGCTGCGCATGTCGTCCAGCCGGGTGGGGTGCTCCCAGGTGAACTCCTTCTCGTCCCGACCGAAGTGCCCGTACGCGGCGGTGCGCTTGTAGATCGGGCG
>DATKAS010000424.1:0-4899 GCA_035497855.1 Acidimicrobiales bacterium | reverse complement strand
GTTCACGACTGCTTGCTCGGGCGGCCGCGTGAACACCTCGCGCGGGTTGCTCATGAGCCATTGGTCGAGCTGATCCGATCCGGCGACGAGAACAGCGAGGGATCGCTGGCTCGTGCGCCCGGCCCGACCGGCTTGCTGTCGTAGTGACGCGACCGTGCCCGGGAACCCGTCGATCACGCACGCGTCGAGCCCGCCGACGTCGATGCCGAGCTCGAGCGCGGTGGTCGCGACGACACCGGCGAGCTGTCCGTCGAACAGCTCGGTCTCGATGTCGCGCCGCTCGCTCGGGAGGTAGCCGCCCCGGTACGACCGCACTCGCTCGGCGAGCGCGGCGTCCACCTTTCGCCGCACGCTCGTCGCGACGATCTCGGTCGCCTTGCGGCTGCGGCAGAAGGTGACCGTGCGCGCACCCTCCTCGAGCAAGGCGGCTGTGAGCACCGCTGCCTCGATGTTCGGCGACCCACGTGTGCCCGTGTCGGGATCGAGCAGTGGCGGGTTCCACAACGCGAACAGCCGCTCGCCGCGCGGCGAGCCGTCGTCGACGACGGCACGCACTGACAACCCACACAACGCGGACGCGAGCGCCGCTGGCTCGCCGACGGTCGCGGACGTGAAGATGAACGTGGGCGACGAGCCGTACCGTGCGCAGATGCGCCGCAGGCGCCGGAGCACATGAGCGACGTGCGTACCGAAGATGCCGCGGAACACATGCAGCTCGTCGATGACGACGTACCGCAGCCGGCGCAAGAAGGTCGCCCACCGAGCGTGGAACGGGAGGATGCCGACGTGCAGCATCTCGGGGTTCGTGAGCACCACGTTGCCGTGCCTGCGCACCCACGCGCGGGCGGCGGGGTCGGTGTCGCCGTCGTAGGTCGACGCGACGAGCCCCGGGAACCCCGGCACCGCGATCGACCGGAGCTGGTCTTGCGCGAGTGCCTTCGTGGGGAACACGAGCAGCGCCGACGCCGGGTCGGACGACCCGACCGCCTCGGCGATCGCGGTCTGGTACACGAGGGACTTGCCCGACGCCGTGCCGGTCGCGACCACGACGGACTCGCCCCCCCGCACGAGGTTCAGCGCCTCGGCCTGATGGCACCACAAGGCATCGATGCCGAGCCGCTTCCACACCTCGTCGGACAGGGGGTCCACGAGCAGGCCCATGCGGCTCTCCCGCGCCGGCTGGTGCTCGACGTGGACGAGCTGCCCCTCGCACGACAGTGAGGCGAGCAGGTCCTCGAACATCTCCCCCATCCTGCCAAGGGGGTGAGCAGTTACCGTGAGGCCCTCATGGATTTGGCGATCCAGGTGCACCAGCAGGGCGATTGGCAGATCGTGATCCTCGCCGGTGAGGTCGACGTCGCGACCGCGCCCCGGCTGCACGACCGCTTGGTCGGGCTCGCGAGCGCGGGCCACCGGCGGCTGGCCGTCGACCTCGATGGCGTCACGATGCTCGACTGGATGGGGCTCGGCGCGCTGCTGGGAGTGCTCGCTCGAGTGCGCTCGCTCGGCGGAGAGCTCGTTCTGCTCGCCCCGTCGCCCGCGACCCGCGAGCTGCTCGCGCTCACCGACCTCGACAAGGTGCTCCCCATCCGAGACGAGCTGACCGTGAGCGAGTCATGAGCGACGAACCAGGCGACGGCGACATCTTCGCGCCAGTGCCCAAGCCCGACGAGCTGCTGGCGTTGAGCGACATCACCGCAGAGATGTTCGCGATCTTGCGCAGCTGGTTCGACGTCCCGCCGCGAGTGACCCTCGACCTCGTCGAAGTCGACTCCGCCGTCAGCGAGCTCGCCGACCCGGTGATGATCGCGGCGCTCGCGATGCGCAAGCTCCAGGCGCTGAACCTCCTGGCGACTCCTGGCGTGCGCACCACGACCGACGTGGTGGTCACGATCGTCTCGGACCTCGATCGTGCGCTCGTGCAGGCACCCGTGATGCGACTGCGGCTCGCTGCCGCCGCGACCGACTGGGACGCGGAGCTCGCGTGGCTCGAAGGCGAGGAGGCGGCCGTCGACGACGCTCCCGTCGAGGCCACCGACGCCGACCCGGAGGCGGCCCACTTCCGGGCTCTCCACGCGAAGCTCCACGCCGCCATGGAGGCCGTCGTCGAGGCGACGGGGGGCGAGATCCGCATCCTCGAGTGACGACACATTGCCTCTGACCTGGGCAGACTCGACGGTGTGACGCCCGTGGCTTGACACGACCCCAGCACCCTTCTTACCTAGCGCCGATGCCCCGGTCCCTCGTCATCGTCGAGTCCCCCGCGAAGGCGAAGACCATCTCGCGCTTCCTCGGCGACGGCTACGACGTGAAGGCGTCGGTCGGTCACGTGGCCGATCTGCCCAGCAAAGGGCTCGCGGTCGACGTCGACAACGGGTTCAAGCCGACGTATGAGCTCACCACGCGGGGCAAGGAAGTCGTCAAGGAGCTGCGCGCCGCGCTGAAGGACGCCGACGAGCTCTACCTCGCGACCGACGAGGACCGCGAGGGCGAGGCGATCTCGTGGCATCTGCTCGAGGCGCTCAAGCCCCGCGTCCCCGTGAAGCGGATGGTGTTCCACGAGATCACCCGCTCGGCGATCGACGAGGCGGTGCGCAGCCCCCGGGGGATCGACTACGGGCTCGTCGACGCGGCAGAGACCCGGCGAATACTCGACCGGCTTTATGGCTACGAGGTCTCCCCCGTCCTTTGGAAGAAGGTGAACGCGGGCCTCTCCGCGGGTCGGGTGCAGAGCCCGGCCACGCGCCTCATCGTCGAGCGAGAGTGGGAACGGATCCGGTTCGTGCCTGCGGGCTACTGGGACATCGACGCGACGTTCGCGACCGATCCCGCGTTCTCCGGCACGCTCGTCGCGTACGAGGGTCAGCGCGTCGCCACCGGACGCGACTTCGACGAGCACGGCCGGGTGACGCGACAAGACGTGCGGGTCATCGACGAGCAGCTCGCTCGCGGTCTCGCCTCGCGGCTCGAGCAGCGTGACTTCGCGGTGCGCTCGGTCGACGAGAAGCCGTACCGCTCGAGCCCGAAGGCTCCGTTCATGACGTCGACGCTGCAGCAAGAGGGTGGGCGCAAGCTCAGCATGAGCGCCTCGCAGGTGATGCGCGTCGCGCAAGGCCTTTACGAGCGCGGCTACATCACGTACATGCGCACCGACTCCACGATGCTCAGCGAGGCGGCGATGACTGCGGCGCGCAGCCAAGTCACCGATCTCTTCGGCCGGCAGTTCCTCTCCGACGGGCCACGACGTTGGGAGGGCAAGGTCAAGAACGCGCAGGAGGCGCACGAAGCCATCCGTCCCGCGGGAGAGTCGTTCCGCACGCCGGCCGACCTCTCGGGTGATCTCTCGGGCTCTGACCTGCGCCTTTACGAGATGATCTGGATGCGGACGCTCGCGAGTCAGATGGCCGACGCGACAGGGCAGACAGTGACCGTGCGGATCGGCGCGACGTCGTCGACCGGTGAGGACGCCGAGTTCTCCGCGAGCGGCACCACCATCACCTTCCCCGGCTACCGCCGCGCGTACGTCGAGGGCAGCGACGATCCCGACGCCGAGCTCGCCGAGCAGGAGCGCTTGCTTCCCACCCTCGCCGTGGGCGACCGCGTGCCGGTCGACGCGCTCGAGGCGAAGGGACACACGACGACCCCGCCCGCCCGTTACACCGAAGCCTCGCTCGTGAAACGCCTCGAGGAGCTCGGCATCGGTCGCCCATCGACGTACGCGTCGATCATGCAGACGATCCAGGACCGCGGGTACGTGTGGAAGCGCGGCGCGACGCTCGTGCCGACCTGGACTGCGTTCGCAGTCGTCAACCTGCTCGAACGACACTTCGAGTCGCTTGTCGACTACGCGTTCACCGCACGGATGGAGGACGACCTCGACGCGATCGCCCGCAACGAGATCGCGAAGGCCGAGTGGCTCGCGCGCTTCTACTTCGGGGACGGCGACCCGGGCCTCAAACGGCTCGTCGAGGAGAACCTGGGGGCGATCGACGCAGCAGAGATCAACTCGATTCCCCTCGGCATGGACGCCGGCGGCGAGCCCGTCGTCGTCAAGCCAGGCAAGTACGGGCCCTACGTCAAGCGCGGCGATGACACGGCATCGGTGCCCGAGAACCTTCCGCCCGACGAGCTCACGCTCGACAAGGCGCTCGAGCTCCTCGCCGCGCCGAAGTCGGACGAGCCGATCGGCACCGATCCCGCGACTGGCCTTCCTGTGTACGCGAAGAACGGGCGCTTCGGTCCGTACGTCCAGCTCGGCGACGCGGACACGCTCGAGGGCGAGAAGCCGAAGATGGCCTCGCTGTTCAAGACGATGACGCTCGAGCGGCTGACACTCGCCGATGCGCTCGATCTGCTCTCCCTCCCTCGCGCGCTCGGCACCGATGCGAGCGACGGCGAGGTCGTCGAGGCGGGCAACGGCCGGTACGGGCCGTTCGTGCGGAAGGGCAAGGACTACCGCACGATCGACGCCGAGGAGAAGCTGCTGACGATCACGCTCGACGAGGCGCTCGCCCTCCTCGCGCAGCCTCGCCAATACCGAGGGCGAGGCGCTCCGAAGCCGCCGCTGAGAGAGTTCGGCCCCGACCCGGTGTCTGGCCGACCGATCGTCGCGAAAGACGGACGGTTCGGCATCTACGTGACCGACGGCGAGACGAATGCGTCGCTTCGTCGTGGCGACCTGCTCGAAGAGATCACGGCCGCGCGCGCCGCGGAGCTGCTGGCCGAGCGCCGGGAAGCCGGCCCCACGAAGAAGGCCACGAAGAAGGCGGCGGCGAAGAAGGCGCCCGCCAAGAAGGCAGCCACGAAGAAGGCGGCCGCGAAGAAGGCGGCCGCGAAGAAGGCGGTGACGCCGGAGCCCCCGGCTCCGGACGCAGAGTGACGACATCACTGCCCGATCCG
>DATKAS010000423.1:0-3287 GCA_035497855.1 Acidimicrobiales bacterium | reverse complement strand
ACCGCGGGCGGGGATGTCGGTCGGGTGGACGGTCAGCGAGCCCGACGACGACTGAGGTGGGTGTAGGCCTTCCAGGCTCCCCACGTGATCCCCGGATCCTGCAAGAGGGGGTCGATGTCCGCCCAGGTCGCTGGCGTGAGGTCGTAGACGTCGTCGGGGAAGGCGCGCCGCACGAACTCGTCGCGCTCGGCGATCGCGGTGATGCCCGCGCCGCGAAGGACGCCCGTCGGGTAGCGCACCGCGCCGCGCAGCAGCGAGAGCGGGTTCGTGCGTTGCTCGTCGACGTCCGTCGCGAGCAGCGCGCGAACCGCGGCGCCGACCTCCGTCCGGGCGCGCTCGCCGGCAGCTCGCGCCGCGGAGCGCAGCTCGTCGTCCATCACGCGTCCCGAGTAGGTGACCACCCGCTCGACGGATCGCTCGACCAACCCGGGGAGGGCGGCTTCGACCGCTGCGGCCAGGGTCTCGGCCGGCTCGTCCATCGGTCAGAGGAGCTTGTTGAGGTTCCCCGAGCGAAGGCCCTCGAGGTCGAGCGTCACCCACGTGTACCCCGCGGCCTTCACCGCGTCGACGATCGCCAGGCGCTGGTCGACGGCCCGCGCCAGCGCGTCGAGCGGGAGCTCGATGCGCGCCACCTTGTCGTAGTGGCGCACGCGCAGCTCGGGGAAGCCGAGCGCACGGAGACCCGCCTCGGCGCGCTCGACCTGACCGAGCACCCCGATCGTGACCTGCGTGCCATAGGGCACCCGTGACGCAAGGCACGCGGCGGCCGGCTTGTCCCAGGTGCGCAAGCCGAGCGCCCGCGACGCGGCGCGCACGTCGTCCTTCGTGAAGCCCGCGTCGACGAGGGGGAACCGTGCTCCGCGCTGGGCTGCGGCGCGCTGCCCGGGACGGTGATCGCCGAGGTCGTCGACGTTCACGCCGAGCACGACGGTGGCGTTCTCGCCGCTCGCGATCGGCTCGAGCGCGTCCATCAGCGACGTCTTGCACCAGAAGCACCTGTCGCCGTCGTTCGCGACGTACTCGTCGTGCGAGAGCTCGTCGGTCTCGACCTCGGTCCAGCGCAACCCCCACTCGGATGCGAGCGCCGCGCAATCGGCTCGCTCGGAAGAAGCGAGCGAGCTCGACACTGCGGTGACGCAGTGCACGCTGTCCGCACCGAGCGTCGCGGTCGCTACCGACGCGAGGAAGGCGGAGTCGGCACCACCAGAGAAGGCGACGACCACCGGCCCGAGCGCGCGCAGCTCGTGCTCGAGTCGCGCCAGATCGGGCATCCCCGCCAGCTCAGGCATCGTGGACCTCGAGCCGGATCCGCTTGTTGCCCTTGCCCTTCGATTCGGTCTTCGTGACCCGGATGCGACCGACCTCGTTCGTGGAATGAACGTGCGTTCCGCCGTCCGCTTGCTTGTCGAGACCGACGATGTCGACCACGCGGATCTCGGGGACGTTCTCGGGCACGAGGCTGACCTTGGTGCGGATCAGGTCCTCGTCGAGCACCGCGTCGGCACGCGGGATGAACGACACGGCGATCGGCCGATCAGCAGCGAGCTCGGTGTTCACGAGCTCCTCCACGCGCTGGCCGAACCCGTCTGGCAGCGGGTCGAACTCGAAGTCCATCCGCGCCGAGAGCGGCTCCATGTTCCCGCCGGTGACGGGCACCTTCCACTCGTTCCAGATCACGCCGCAGAGCACGTGGAGGGCCGTGTGGGTGCGCATCAGCGCGTGGCGCCGGTCCCAGTCGATCTCGCCGTCGACGACCGTGCCCACCGCTGGTGGCATTCCGTCAACGACATGCCACACGAGCCCGTCGGCCTTGCGCACGTCGGTGACGGCGAGGCCGCCGAGCACTCCGATGTCATGGGGCTGGCCGCCTCCCGTCGGGTAGAAGGCACTGCGATCGAGCGCCACCGCACGGTCCTGCACCGCCACGACCGTGCCCGAGAACGAGCGTAGGTACGCGTCGGTGAGGTAGAGCGAGTCGGTGCCGTCCATCGCTTCGATCATGCCCGTTCCAACCCTGTGACGGAACAGTGACAGGACTGTAGGGGCGCTCGGACCCTCCCCTATGCTCTCGCCCTAACTTGAACGGACCCGGCCCCGATGTGGCCGGCCATGGAAGGTAGGGACATGCGAGCAAGCAAACTCTTCGGCGCTGGCGCGCTGCTGCTCTCGCTCACCCTGTTCGCCGCGGCCTGCGGTGATGACAGTGGGAGCAGCAGCTCAGCGACGACCGGTGCCGCCAGCTCAGGTGGGGGGGGCGAAGCGGGTGCCGCGAAGTGCAGCGGCCTCTCGCTCGGCTTCTTCGGCGCGCTGACGGGTGATTCGGCCAACCTCGGCGTGAACATCGAGCAAGGGGCTGAGCTGGCCGTCGACCAGTTCAACAAGGCGAACCCCGACTGCCAGGTCTCGATGAAGAAGTTCGACAGCCAGGGCAGCCCGGACCAGGCGCCGCAGCTGGCGAAGCAGGCGATCGACGACAAGTCGGTCGTCGGGATCATCGGCCCCGCGTTCTCGGGTGAGTCGAAGGTCGCGGACCCGCTGTTCAACGAGGCCGGCCTCGGGCTGATCACGCCGTCGGCCACCAACCCGGCCCTCGCCGACAACGGCTGGAAGGTCTTCCACCGCGCCCTCGGCAACGATGCCTCGCAGGGCCCCGGCGCCGCGACATACATCGACACGACCCTCAAGGCCCAGAAGGTCTTCGTCATCGATGACGCGAGCGAGTACGGCAAGGGCCTCGCGGACCAGGTGTCGAACCAGCTCGGCTCGAAGGTCGTCGGCACCGACACCATCGACCCGACCGCGACTGACTTTTCGGCGACCGTCACCAAGGTGAAGGACGCGAGCCCCGACGCCGTGTTCTTCGGTGGCTACTACGCCGCAGCCGGTCTGCTCTCGAAGCAGCTCCGCGATGCGGGCGTCACCGCGACGCTCGTGTTCGGCGACGGTGTGCTCGACCCGGGCTACGTCGAGGCGGCTGGCGACGCTGCTGAGGGTGCGATCATCACGTGCCCGTGCGCCCCGGTCGACAAGATCGCGGGTGGCGCCGACTTCCAGAAGGCGTACAACGACCAGTTCAAGGCCGACCCTGGCACCTACTCGGCCGAGGCCTACGACGCAGCGAACTTCTTCCTCGCCGGCATCGCTTCGGGCGCCCAGGACCGCGACTCGCTCAACACCTACGTCAGCACGCAGTCCTACGCGGGCATCACCAAGACCCTCAAGTTCGATGAGAAGGGGGAGGTCTCCGACGTCGCGATCTACGCGTCGACCGTCAAGGACGGCAAGAT
>DATKAS010000422.1:0-2165 GCA_035497855.1 Acidimicrobiales bacterium | reverse complement strand
CGAGGTCGAGCAAGATCCAGTGCATGCCGTCGGCGAGACCGGCGAGCTCGCGACCGCAGTTGCGCCACATGCCCGGCCCCGACGTCACGTGCTGCGTGCCCGCGTGCACGTCGCGCACCATGCGCTCGATCGGTCCCGAGCGAAGCGCGGTCGTGCCGCCCGCGAGGTAGACGAAGTTCGCGACGTCGAGCAGGGTCTTGGTGATGTGCCCGAGCGCGAGGCGTACGAGCGTGTCCTGCCGCACCGAGATGGCCTCGCCCGCGTCGAACGTCGCCTCCACATCGCGCCACGACTCGAGCACGAGCGCTCGCGCCGCGCGGAATGCAGCCTCGTGCTCCGCGAGCTGGGTCTGGAAGTGGTCCGACTCGGCGATGCTCCCCGCGCGGCCCTTCTTCGCGACGACGAGCGCGCCCAGCTCGTCGAGCAGACGTCTCCCGACGCCCATCGCCCATCCCGAGTGGCACACGACGGCGAAGGCGATGATGCCGAGCCGGTAGATGTCGCCCCTGCTGCCGTCGCGGGTGAACGCGAAGTGGCAGAACTCCTCGGGTACGAACACGTCGCGCATCGAGTAGTCGATGCTCCCGGTGCCCCGCAGGCCGAGCACGTCCCACGAGTCTGGTGCCAGCTCCGCGTCGGCGATCGGCGTCACGAAGATGCGCGGCTCGCCGGTCTCTTCGATGATTCCGAGCGAGTGGACATACGTGCTGTGCTTCAGACCGGACCCGAAGCTCCAGTCGCCGCTCAGCAAGTAGCCGCCGTCGACCGTGCGCGCCGAACCGGGACGCGTGCCCTGGCCGGCGATGACCGGGTAGACGCCGTCGTGGAAGAGCTCGGCGACCGCGTGCGGCCCGAGGTACGCAGCCGCCACTCCGGTCGAAAGGCACGAGGCCATCTGCACCCAGCCCGCCGACGGATCGGCGTACGACGTGATCTCGAGCACCTCGAGCGATTCGATCGGTCGGAGCTCCGATCCACCGAGCGCGCGGGGCACCCACATCTGGAACATGCCGTCGCGATGGAACGCTGCGACCACATCGGGGGCGAGCTCGCCCTCCTCGTCCGAGTACGCGCCGCGTTGGTCGACAAGGGGGACCAGTGCGACGGCTCGCTTCGCGAGATCGGTGTGCGGATCGAAGGTCGCCGAGAGCGTCACGCCCGCACGCTACGCCGACGCGTGGCTGGTAAGCCTCAGGACGTGGACGCACCGACTCGGTGGGCGACGCGGTGGGCGGAGAGCGGGGCGATGTGGCTCACCGGCCGACCCGATGGTCCGCCCCTCGGCGTGCCGACCCGCCTCGTCCGCGAGCTCGACGCGCTCGGGAAGCCCTTCGACGTCGACGGAGTCGCCCTGCTCGGCGAGCGTGCCGCGCTCGCGCGGCTCCAGCGAGGCGGCAACGTGAGCTGCGGAGGCGCGACTCGGCTGCTGCCCGCGACGGATGGGTGGCTCGCCGTGAGCCTCACTCGCGACGACGACTTCGATCTCCTCGGGGCGTGGCTCGACATCACGGGCGACAACCCGTGGACCGAAGTGGCGAACGCGGTGGCGACGCGGCGCGCCGACGACGTGACCGCGGCAGCCACCGAGCTCGGGCTCGCGGTGTCACGGCTCGGCGAGGCCTCCGACCTGCCCGCGATCGTCCCGACCCGACTCGGCGAGGCACCGCCGACACACGACCTCCGCTCGCTTCGGGTCATCGACCTGTCCTCGCTCTGGGCGGGACCGCTGTGCGGCCAGCTCCTCGCGGACGCCGGCATGGACGTCGTGAAGGTCGAGTCGACGCGCCGCCCGGACGGCGCACGAAGGGGGCCGCAAGCGTTCTTCGATCTCATGAACGGACGCAAACGCTTCGTCGATCTCGACCTCACGACTCGCGACGGCACAGCCGCGCTGCGGGAGCTCCTGCTCTCGGCGGACGTCGTCATCGAGGCATCCCGGCCCCGCGCCCTTCGGCAGATGGGAATCGACGCCGACGAGATCGTCGCGATCGGCGAGACGAAGGTCTGGCTGTCGATCACCGGGTTCGGTCGAGCGCACAACCGCGTGGCGTTCGGCGACGACGCGGCCGTCGCGGGCGGGCTCGTCGCGCGCGACGACGGCGGCGCTCCGCTCTTCTGCGGCGACGCGCTCGCCGACCCGCTCGCGGGGCTCCATGCCGCATGGG
>DATKAS010000421.1:0-6605 GCA_035497855.1 Acidimicrobiales bacterium | reverse complement strand
CGCGGCGCGCGCGGGCGGGTCGGGCAGGTCTCGCGCATGGAGGTCGGTGGCCGAGCCGCGGAGCTTCACGAGCGCGAGATCTCCGACCCGGTCGATCGGGAGGTGTGGATCTTCGACGTCACCGAGCCTGCGCTGGTGCTCGGGAGCACGCAACCGTGGGTCGAGGTCGCCGGCCTCGAGGTGTGCCGTCGCCGCAGCGGGGGAGGCGCGGTCCTCGTGGGGCCTCGTGATCTCTGGATCGACGTGATCGTCCCGCGCGGTGACCCGCTCTGGGACGACGACGTCGGCCGCGCGGTGCACTGGCTCGGGCATGCGTGGCGCGACGCGGTCGGCGACGGCGTCGTGCACACCGGCCCGATGATCCAGTCCTTCTGGTCGCACGCGATCTGCTTCGCGGGCGTGGGTCCCGGTGAGCTGCTGATCGAGGGAGCGAAGGTCGTCGGCATCTCCCAACGGCGCACACGAGCCGCCGCTCGCTTCCAGTGCGCGGTCCTGCGCACGTGGGACCCGACCGAGCTCGCACGGATCTTCGGCGGCGACGAGTGGCGCGAAGTGGCAGATGCCCTCCAGCCGCTCGCCACCGGTGTCGCGGATCTGGCCGCCCTCGAGGCCGCGTTCCTCGCTGCCCTCGCAGCCCTCTGAACCAAGCGTTTGCGCGCCAGAGCGACGCATCGTCGCCCTGGCGCGCAGTCGATGGAAGTGGGTGTTGACGGGTGGGGGTCTGGGGCATAAAGTGGCACGAAGTGGGGCGAAGGGGCGGCAGCGTGGCCATCTCGGAGCCCGACTGAGGCAGACAGAGCGCCACAGCGATGTGGCCCCGAGCGACCGCACAACGGAGCAGCGCCGATGTTCGTGGGCAGGTTCGAGCACTCGCTCGATCCGAAGGGCAGGGTCGTCCTGCCCGCCGCGTTCCGAGAGCGGCTCGCGGCCGGGGGATACGTCGCGAAGGGTCTCGATGGCTGCCTCGCAGTCTGGGCACCAGAGGACTTCGAGCGAGAGGCGGTGGAGATGGTCGAGAAGGCCAAGCGTGGCGAGATCGGTCGCAGCGCTCTCCGATCCCTCTCCTCCGGCGCCGCGTTCGTGAAGCCGGACACCCAAGGTCGCATCGCCATCCCATCCGAGCTCAGGGCCTTCGCAGGGCTCGAGCACGACGTCATCGTCATCGGCGCCTTCACCAGCGTCGAGCTCTGGGACGCCGCCCGCTGGGAAGCGGTCGACCGTTCCGGAGATGCCCTCCTTGCTGAACCGACCTGATCCGAAGGGAGCACCAGAGGACCGATTTCGCACCACGCACGGCGCAGCGACCTGTCGCTCGCCTGCAGTCTCCCGGCCAGCGAAGATGGACAGCCCCAACTCCGCCCGCTTCCGTCTCGCCAGTCGGGGAGAAATCCCGGCGGCAACTGCTGGCCGGGGGGCTGCAGGTGAGCGACAGGAGATCCCGGTCGCCGAGCAGCGAGGCACCGTGAGCGACCGCTTCTTCCACCACCCCGTCATGGCCGAACGCATCGCCCGGCTCTTCGAGGCCGTGCCCCCCGGCGTGGTGGTCGACGCAACGGTCGGCGGTGGAGGTCACGCACGGGTGATCCTCGAAGCCAACCCGATGGTTGCCGTGGTTGGCCTCGACCAAGACCCCGATGCGCTCGCTGCTGCAGCCTCGGCTCTCGAGGCATTCGGCGATCGGGTCACGCTGCGCCGGGCGCGGTTCGACACCCTCTTCACCGTCATGGCAGATCTCGGCATCCCCTCGATCAGCGGAGCGGTCTTCGACCTCGGTGTGAGCTCCCCCCAGCTCGACCGCGGCGACCGCGGGTTCAGCTATCGCCACGACGGTCCGCTCGACATGCGGATGGATCCCGACAGCGACCTCACGGCTGCGGACATCGTCAACGGCTATCCCGAGCAGCAGCTCGCCGACGTCCTCTCGGGATTCGGCGACGAGCGCTACGCGTCACGCATCGCGAAGGCCATCGTCGCGGCACGTCCGATCGAGACCACCGCCGAGCTCGCAGCGATCGTCCGCGACGCGATCCCGGCACCGGCACGTCGCCGTGGGGGGCATCCGGCGAAGCGCACGTTCCAAGCCATCCGCATCGAGGTCAACCGCGAGCTCGAGATCCTCGGCGCGTCGATCGACGACGCGATCGACCTGCTCGCTCCCGGTGGGCGATGCGCAGTGCTCGCGTATCACTCGGGCGAAGACCGCATCGTGAAGGAACGGTTCCGCTACGCGGCGACCGGAGGGTGCACGTGCCCGCCCGGGCTGCCGTGCGTCTGTGACGCGGTGCAGACCGTGCGTCTGCTCAAGCAAGGCGCGTGGACGCCGAGCGACGTCGAAGTCGCTGCCAACCCGCGAGCCGAGAGCGCGCGGCTGCGGGCCGTGGAGAAGCTGCAATGAGCGACGTCGCGTTCCCGATCGGGTACGTCGCCGTCCCCGACTTCGACCGAGAGGGACGCGCAGAGCGCGCTCGCCCCCGACTGCGCATCGCGGTGCGCCCGACGCGGCGGAGGGTCGCGGGCATCGCGTTCATCACCGCGACGATCACCCTCGCGGCGTTGTTCGCTGCCGCGGTCTTCCAGACCGTGCTCGTGCAAGGCCAGCAACGCCTCGATCAGCTCGATCGTCAGGTGGGCGACGAGCAGAACCAGTTCGATCAGCTCCGGGCCGAGGTCGCACAGCTGGAGTCGCCCGACCGCATCGTCGCCGTCGCGCAGAACCGCCTCGGGATGGTGCAGCCGACGAAGGTCACGTACATCGCCCCGACCGTCGAGCAAGTCGTCTCGGTCGTCAGCGCCACCGGACAGGCGCTCCCCGACGACAAGGAATCCGATGCCGCGACCACCGGAGCCGGCCGACCCTGGAGCCAGCTGAAGCCCCTCGTGGGCTCGGCTCCGTGAGCACCGCGACCGCAACCCGCGTCGTCGCCCAGCGGCGTCCCACCAACCGCGTCACCGTCTCGCGCCGTCCCGGCCGGCCGTCGCGGCGCCTCGCGTGCGTCCTCGTCGTGACCGTCATCGCGTTCACTGCCGTGCTCGTGCGCGTCGGCACCCTCCAGACCGTCGACGCCGCGCGCTACACGGCGCTCGGCGAGTCACAGCGAGTGCACGCGGTCGTGCTCCCTGCGGAGCGCGGCACGATCTTCGATCGCAACGGTGCCGAGCTCGCGCTCACGGTGCCCAAGAAGACGGTGTGGGCCGACCCTCGACTGATCACCGATCCCACGACCGCAGCAGGAAAGCTCGCGCCGATTCTCGGGATCGATCCGGCCGCGCTCACCGATCGACTCAGCCGGCAGGCCGACTTCGTCTACGTGGCGCGCCAGATCGACGACATCGCGGCACAGCGCATCGCCGGGCTGCACCTGTCGGGCATCAACTTGATCGACGAGCCGAGCCGGGTCTCGCCGGCGGGAGAGCTCGCGCGGTCGATCGTGGGGCGTGTCGACATCGACAGCAAGGGCGTGTCGGGGATCGAAGGGGAGTACGACCAGCGCCTCGCCGGGGCGCCCGGCCGCCTCGTGCGGGAGCGCGACGCGCAGGGGAACACGATCCCCGTCGGCCGGCAGAGCCTCGAACCCGCGCAGCCCGGTGACGACGTCGTGCTCACGATCGACCGTTCGCTGCAGTTCGCGACGGAGCAGGCGCTCCTGCGTCAGGTCACTGCTGTGGGAGCGCGGGGGGCGCGCGCGATCATCCAGGACCCGCGCACGGGCGATGTCCTCGCGATGGCGAACGTCGACATCGACCCGCAGACGGGGACCCCGGTCGTCTCGAGCGCGAACGAAGCGCTCACCGCGGTGTTCGAGCCGGGGTCGGTGAACAAGGTCATCACCGCGGCCGCTGCGATCGAGGAGGGCCTGGTCAACCCGAGCACCGTGCTGCAGGTGCCCGACCACCTGCAGGTCTCGGACCACCTCTTCTCCGACCACGATCCGCACCCCGTGACGAGCTGGTCGGTCACCGACATCGTCACCCGCTCGTCGAACATCGGCACGATCATGATCGCCCAGAAGATCGGCAAGGATCGGATCGACGAGTACCTCCGCAAGTTCGGCCTCGGCTCGAAGACCGCGCTCGACTTCCCCGGCGAGTCCGCCGGGCTCATGCTCGACCCGAAGGACTGGTCGGGCACGTCGATCGGTAGCATCCCCATCGGCCAAGGCATCTCGGTGACGGCCATGCAGATGCTCGAGGTGTACGACGTGATCGCGAACGGCGGCATGTACGTCGCGCCTCGCCTCGTCGACGCGACCATCGACAGCGGTGGCACCCGGCACGACGCGCCCGAGGCCGAGCAGAAGCGCATCGTCTCCGCCGAGACTGCGGCGAAGGTGAACGCCATGCTGCAGAACGTGGTTGCCTCGAAGGACGGCACAGGGTTCCGCGCCGCGGTGCCGGGATACTCGGTGGCCGGGAAGACCGGCACCGCGAGGAAGCCCAACGACAACGGCATCCCCGGCTACCAGACCGGCGCGTACGTCTCGTCGTTCGCCGGCTACCTGCCGGCCGAGAACCCGCAGGTGTCGATCATCGTCGTGATCGACGAGCCGTCGACGTCGATCTACGCGAGCGTCGTGTCGGCGCCTCTCTTCTCCGAGCTCGCGAACCTCGCGGTGCGACAGCTGCGCATCGCTCCCGGCTCGCCTGTCGTCGGCGGCGAGGCCACGGTCACGCCGGACGTCGCGGCAGGGACGGCACCGACCCCCGCGGACCTCGCCGATGCGGGCGGCCCGGCACCCTCGCCCTCGAGCAGCGCGCCGGCCTCGTCCACGACGGCGACGTCGGCTGCGTCACGCACGACGCCGTAGCGCGATGGAGCTCACGCGACTCGTCGCCGAGTCCGCCGGCCTCTCGGTCTCGCACGCGGCCGGCGACATCAACGGCGTCGAGGTGACGTCGATCGCCTACGACTCGCGCGCGGTGCAACCCGGAGCGCTCTACGTGTGCGTGCCCGGCCACGTCGCCGATGGCCACGACTTCGCAGCGGCGGCGGTCGAGCGTGGCGCCGTCGCGCTCATCGTGGAGCACGAGCTCCCGATCGCGGTACCGCAGGTCGTGGTGGACGACGCTCGTGTCGCGATGGCGCTCGCGAGCGCGGCATTCAACGGCCACCCGTCGAGCGCGCTCACCGTCGTCGGGGTCACCGGCACGAACGGCAAGACGACGACCGTCCACTTCCTCGAAGCGATCTTCCGCGCGCACGGCTGGGCCGTCGGCGTGATCGGCACGCTCACCGGTGCGCGGACGACCCCGGAGGCGCCCGATCTGCAGCGCCAGCTCGCGGCGTGGCGAGACGCCGGCGTCGATGCGGTCGCCATGGAGGTGTCGTCACACGCACTCGTCCTGCACCGCGTCGACGGCACGCGGTTCGCGGTCGCGGTCTTCACGAACCTCTCTCGTGACCACCTCGACTTCCACGGCACGATGGAGCGGTACTTCGAAGCCAAGGCGCGCCTGTTCACGCCGTCGTTCGCCGACCGCGCGGTCGTGAACGCCGAGGATCCACACGGGCGGTTGCTGCTCGACGCCGCGCAGATCCCGACCGTGCCGTACTCCATCGCGGACGTCTCGGACCTGCGGCTCGCCCCCTCGAAGAGCACGTTCACATGGCGCGGCGAGCACGTGCGGGTGCCCATCGGGGGTCGCCACAACGTGGTGAACGCCCTGGCTGCGGCCACCGCGGCAGCCGAGCTCGGGGTGGCGGTCCCCGCGATCTCGGTGGGCATCGGCAACGCTGGACCGGTGCCGGGGCGGTTCGAACCGATCGAGGAGGGGCAGCCGTTCAGCGTGGTGGTCGACTACGCGCACACGCCGGACGGCCTCGAGCGGGTGCTCGAGGCGGCGAGAGAGGTGGCCGCCGGTCATCGCGTCGTGCTGGTGTTCGGTGCGGGTGGCGATCGCGACCGCACCAAGCGGCCGGCGATGGGTGCAGCCGCGGGCACCGGAGCCGACGTCGCGATCCTGACCTCCGACAACCCGCGGAGCGAGGATCCCGCTGCGATCATCGCAGAGGTGGCGAGGGGCGCGCCGGCCGACGCCCTCGTGATCGAAGCCGATCGTCGCCGAGCGATCGCTCGCGCCTTCGCGACAGCGCGCCCGGGCGACGTGGTCGTCATCGCCGGGAAGGGCCACGAGTCGACGCAGACGATCGGCGACCAGGTGCTGCCGTTCGACGATCGCGTCGTGGCACGCGAAGAGCTCAGCCGCATGGGGGAAGGCCGCTAGTGGTCGCCCTCTTCGTCGCTGCCGCCGTCGCCGGGCTTGCGGCGCTGTTCGGCACGAAGCTGCTCATCAGCTGGCTCGGGCGGCGCGCGGTGTACCAGCCGATCCTCAGCACGAGCGAAGGTGGCCCGGGCCACGAAGCGAAGGCGGGCACGCCCACGATGGGCGGCATCACGATCGTCGGCGCGGCATGTGTCGGCTATGGCGTCGCCCACCTGCGCAGCGGCGTGATCTTCACGCGCACCGGCTTGTTCGTGATGCTCGCGATGATCGGCGCCGGCGTGGTCGGGTTCCTCGACGACTGGATCAAGGTGCGCAACGCCCGCAACCTCGGTCTGACGAAGGGCACGAAGATGGTCGGCCTGCTGATCGTCTCGATCGGCTTC
>DATKAS010000420.1:0-7525 GCA_035497855.1 Acidimicrobiales bacterium | reverse complement strand
GTGGGCCATCTGGATGAGGAGGAGCCCCGTGCCGCCCGCTCCCGCGTGGATGAGGCAACGCTGACCGCTTGCGAGCGGGAACGTGTCGTGCACGAGGTAGTGCGCGGTCATGCCCTGCAGCATCACGGCGGCGGCCTTCTCGAGGTCGACTCCGTCCGGCACCGCGACCGCCACGGCCTCGGGCACCCGCACGAGCTCGGCGTACGAGCCGCCCGCCGAGCCCCACGCGACGCGGTCGCCGACCCGGAACCTCGTGCACTGCTCGCCCACCGCGACCACCGTGCCGGCGCCTTCCGCTCCCGGGGTGAACGGGAACGCCACCTGGTAGAGGCCGGTGCGGTGGTACGTGTCGATGAAGTTGAGGCCGGCCGCCGCGAGCCGTACCACGAGGTCGGTCGGGCCGGGCGTCGGCTCGTCGACCTCGACCCACTCGAGCACCTCGGGACCGCCGGTCGTCTTGAGCTGCACCGCATGCATGGTCGCCATGGGTGAATGATGGCGCGCGTGAGTACGACCGATGAGCTGCGATCCTGGGGGAGCTTCGACCGGGACAACCCGTTCCCGCTCTTCGCCGAGGTCCGCGAGCAAGGCCCGGTGCACGCGGTGACGCTCGCAGACGGCCATTCGGCATGGCTGGTCGTCGGTTACGACGAGGCGAAGGTCCTGCTCAACGACACCCGCTTGTCGAAGGACATGCAGGCCGCGTTCGCGAGCGGTGGGGAGGTGCTCGCCGAGGGCCTCCCCGGGAAGGCGTTCGCACGACACATGCTCGCCGTCGACCCGCCCGACCACACGCGGCTGCGCCGCTTGGTCGCGTCGGCGTTCTCGCTCCGCCGCGTCGAAGGGCTCGAGCCGCGGATCCGCGAGATCATCGGCCAGCTGCTCGACGCTCTTGCCGCTGAGGGGCCGGAAGCCACCGTCGACTTCGTCCCCCGCTTTGCGTTCCCGCTGCCTTTCACAGTGATCTGCGAGCTGCTCGGCGTCCCCGAGGAGGACCGTCGACCTTTCGGCGACGCACTGATCGCGCTGCTGTCGCCCACCGACACCCCTGAGCAGTACGCCAAGGCGAAGGCCGGATCCGACGCGGTCGTCGCCCACCTCGAGAAGCTGGTGGTCACGAAGGAGCGCGAGCCCGCGGACGACTTGGTCACCGACCTCGTGCAGGCCCGCGACGGCGACGAGCACCTCGACCACGGCGAGCTCTTGTCGACGCTGCTGCAGCTGATCATCGCCGGGCACGACACCACGACGAGCCTCCTCGGCAACGGTGTCGTCGCGCTGCTGCGCAACCCGGAGCAGCTCGCCCTCGTGAAGCAGGATCCGGCGCTCGTCGCCCCGCTCGTCGAGGAGGTGATGCGGTTCGACGCACCCGTCCCTCACTCGACGTTCCGCTACGCGGCGCAGGACGTGACGATCGCCGGCGTGACGATCCCGAAGGGCGGCCAGGTCATCATCTCGCTCGCTGCCGCGAACCACGACGCCGCGCACTTCCACGACGCGGAGACGTTCGATGTCACGAGGCACGACGACCGCCACCTCGCGTTCGGGCACGGCATCCACTTCTGCCTCGGTGCGCCGCTCGCTCGTCTCGAAGGGAACATCGCGTTCACCACGCTGCTGCAGCGCTTCCCCGATCTCCGTCTCGCCGTGCCGTCAGAAGACCTGCACTGGGGGCACGGCGACGGGCTGGTGCTGCGTGGCCTCGACTCGTTGCCGCTGGTGCTCGGGCGGGACCGTCGGTCGTAGCGATCAGTTGTAGCGGTTCATCGCGACCGCAGCGCCCTCGGACACGATCAGCTCGACTGCGTCGGCGGCCTCCTGCACGACGATGTCGAGCTCGGTGCGATCCCTCTTCGAGGGCTTCTTCAGCACGTGATCCGCGCCTTGCTGCGCGGTCGGCGGCTTGCCGACACCGAGCCGCACGCGCACGAAGTCGTCGGTCTTCAGGTGCTGCACGATCGATTTGAGCCCGTTGTGCCCGGCAAGGCCGCCGCCGACCTTCACGCGCATGCGCCCGACCGGGAGGTCGAGCTCGTCGTGCACGATCACGAGGCGCTCGGGGTCCTCGATGCCGTGGCGGCGCACGAGCTTCGCGACGGCCTCTCCCGACAAGTTCATGAAGGTCTGCGGGAACGCGAGCACGACGTGCTGCCCGTTCATCGTCACCTCGGCCGCGAGCGACTTCTCCTTCGAGCGCTTCAGCGCCGTGCCGTTGCGCTCCGCGAGCAGTGACACGACCTCGGCACCGAGGTTGTGCCGGCTGCGCGTGAAGTCCTCACCCGGGTTGCCGAGCCCGACGACCAACCAGTCGGCCGCCTTTCCACGGCGCTCGGAGCCGCCGCGGCGGAACAGGGTGGGTCAGCCTTCGTCGCCGCCGGCGCTCTCCGCCGACTCCGCGGCTCCGCCGCCCTCGCCCTCGGCGCCCTCGCCCTCTTCGCCCTCGGCCGCGGCCTCTTCCTCGATCGTGGCGCGCGTCGCATCAGCGGTGACGAGCGGGGTCTCGGGGTCGAGCGGCGTCACGACGCCAGCAGGCAGCGAGAGGTCGTGCACGCGGATGACGTCGCCGATCACCATCTCCGACACGTCGATCGTGAACGACGGCGGGATGTCGCCGGGCTTCGCGATGACCGTGATCGTCGTGAGCGCTTGGTCGACGAGGCCGTCGTTGCGGATCACTTCGGTGGCCTCACCCTCGAGGTGCAGCGGCACCTCGACCTCGATCTCCTCGTCGCGGTTGATGCGGAGGAAGTCGACGTGGGTGACCACCCGCTTGATCGGGTCGCGCTGCAGGTCACGGACGATCGTGAGCTGCGGGTCGCCGCCGACCTCGAGTGTGATCAGCGCGTTCAGGCCCGCGGGGCCCGAGAGCGCGACGCGCAGGTCACGGCGGGCCACCGAGACAGATTGGCTCTTCGCGCCCTGTCCGTAGACGACACCGGGGATGTGGTCGTCGCGGCGCATGCGACGCGACGCGGCAGAGCCGGTCTGTCGGCCGATCTCGGCGGTGAGGGTGACTTCGGACGAGGCCATGGCGCGCGCTCCTGGAGCGGTCGTGCGGGGGGAACAAGCCAGTTTACGGACTCACAGCCCCCATCGGCCAGCCGGGATCGGCGCGGCCCATACGATCCGCCCTGGTGGCTGTGCTGTTCGCGCTGTTGGGTGCGCTGTGCTTCGCGCTGGGCCCTGTCCTCCAGCAGAAGGGGACGTTCGAGACCGCGGCGGCCGAAGGGGATCCTCGGTTCCTGGTGCAGCTGATCCGCCGCCCGGTGTGGTTGATGGGAGCGGCGTGCCAGGGGCTCGGGTGGGTGTTCCAGGCCATCGCGCTCAACATCGGATCGCTGATCGTCGTGCAAGCGATCACGACGCTGAGCCTCGTCCTCGCGCTCCCGCTCGGTCACCGCATCACCGATCAGCAGATCACCCGCACCGTCTGGTTCGGCGCGCTCGCGGTCGTGGGGGGGATCCTCGCGTTCCTCATCGCGGGCAGCCCCGCCCAAGGCGTCGATCATCCGAGCGCGTCGGCGTGGTGGACCGCGTGCGTCGTGATCCTCGCCGTGGTGGCCGTCGGCTACTCGCTCGCGCGGGGTCGCCGTGGCGCGATCGCCGCTGTGCTGTTCGGTGCGTCCGCGGGTGTGTGCTTCGGGCTCCAGGCCGCGGTGACCAAGGAGTTCACGACCGTCGTGAACTCGGGGCTCGCCGCGATCCTGTCGAGCTGGACGACGTGGGTGCTCATCGTCACTGCGCTCGTCGGCTTCGTGCTGCAGCAGTCCGCCCTGAAGTCGGGAGTGCTCGCGCCAGCGATCGCGTCGAGCAACGCGCTGACGCTCGTGACGAGCGTGATCCTCGGCTTCACGGTGTTCGAGGAGACGGTGGACGAAAGCGCCCGCCGCGGGCTCGCATTCGTCGGGCTCGGCGTCGCCCTCGCTGGTGTCGCGGTGCTCGCCTCTGCGCCGAGCGGCGAGCCGGAGCTCAGGCCTGGTTCTCGCCCCCGAAGATCTCACTGACCGACGTGTCCTCGAACACCGCGTCGAGCGCGGCGGCGATGATCTTCGCGATGGAGAGCACTTCGATCTTGTCGATCTGCTTCTCGGACGGCAGCGGCACGGTGTTGGTGATGACCACACGGCCGATCGGCGCATTCTTCAGTCGGTCGATCGCCGGGCCGGACAAGACCCCATGCGTCGCCATCGCCCAGACGTCCGCGGCGCCGTGCTCGATGAGGCACTCGGCCGCCGCGACGAGAGTCGCCGCGGTGTCGATCATGTCGTCGACGATGACGCAATGCCGTCCCTCGACGTCGCCGATGACCTCCCGTGCCACCGCGACGTTGGCCATGCCCTTCGGGCGCGTCTTGTAGATGAACGCGAGGTCGGCGTCGAGGTGCTGGGCGAAGCGCTCGGCGACCTTGATGCGGCCCGAGTCGGGCGACACGATCACGAGGTCGTCGCTCGCGTTCTCGCGCAGGTAGTCGAGGAGCACCGGCGCAGCCATCAGATGGTCGACTGGGCCGTCGAAGAAGCCTTGGATCTGGCCGGAGTGCAGGTCGACCGAGATCATGCGCTTGGCGCCGGCCGCCTTGAACATGTCGGCGACGAGCTTGGCGGTGATCGGCTCGCGGCCTTCGGCCTTGCGATCCTGACGCGCGTATCCGTAGAAGGGGCACACCGCGGTGATGCGCTTGGCCGAGGCGCGGTGGGCAGCGTCGATCATGATCAGCTGCTCCATGATCGCATCGTTGATCGACATCTCGGACGTGCCGGCGTGCGTCTGCATGATGAACACGTCGCAGCCCCGCACCGACTCGCCGAACCGGGGACGCATCTCGCCGTTCGCGAAGTCCTGGATGTTCGGGTTGCCGAGCTCGACTCCGAGGTGCTCCGCGATCTCCTCGGCGAGCGCCAAGTGAGCGCGCCCCGAGTAGAGGACGAACCGCTTCTTGGTGACGAGCTCCATCGATCCTCCTGCCCCCGACGTACCCCGAATCAGGGTTCGTCGCTCCGAGAGGCAGTGTAGAAGGCGCCCGTGCGGGTACCGGGCGACAGCTCGGCGCCAGGGTCGAGGGCGGCGAACGGACCGACCACGCACTCGGACCCGATCACGGCGTTGCGGGCGACGGTGTTCGCGACGACCGAGCCCGCGCCGACCTTCGTGTCGACGAGGCGGGTCGCGGGGCCGATCTCGGCCCCGGGACCGATCACCGTCGCACCTTGCAGGATCGTGCCGGGGAACAGCGTGACGTCGGGTGAGAGCTCCACGGTCACGTCCACGTAGGTGTGCAGCGGGTCGAGCATCGTGACGCCCGCCGCCTGCCACGCCCGGTTCGTGCGTGCCCGGAGCTCGGCCTCGGCCGCCGCGAGCTGCACGCGATCGTTCACGCCCTGCACCTCGACCGGATCGTCGATCACGAGCGACCCGACGGGATAGCCCGCGTCGTGCAGCACCGACACGACGTCGGTGAGGTAGTACTCGCCTTGGCTGTTCTCGGGGCTCAGACGGCGGAGCGCCGGCGCGAGGAGGTCGCGCCGGAAGCAGTAGATCGACGTGTTGACCTCGTCGATCTCGAGCTCGTCCGGAGTTGCGTCGCCCTGCTCGACCACGCGAGCCACGTTGCCGTTGCGGTCACGTGCGACCCGTCCGTATCCGGTGGGATCGGGAAGGCGCGCGGTGAGCAACGTCGCGGCGGCGCCGCTCTCCCTGTGATGCGCGACGAGCGCGGCGACGGTCTCGCACCGCAGCAGCGGCGTGTCACTCGGGAGGACGACGAGGTCGCCCGACTCGTCGAGATCGTCATCCAAGAACGCGGTCATGCCGACGAGCACCGCGTCGCCCGTGCCTCGTTGCACGACCTGTTCGACGAACCCGATGCGCAACGCCGACGAACCGAGCTCCTGCACCTTCTTCGTCACGGCCTCCGCACCGTGGCCGACCACGACAACCGTGCGGCTGATGTCGCAGCTGCCGAGCGCGGAGAGCACGTGGAGCAGCATCGGCCGGCCGCAGAGCAGGTGCAGAGGCTTCGGGCGCGCGGAGCGCATGCGAGTGCCCTCACCGGCTGCGAGCACCATGGCCGACAGCGTCATGGTGTTGTTCTACCAACGACGCGGTGAACGGTGGGCGTCATATGGTGAATCGTCATGCAGTCGCGCGTCCGCTTCCCTGGCCTCGACGAATGGGTTCGTCTCGACGGACCCGCGGGGACGTTGCCTGTCGACACGTGCATCGAGGCCATCCACACGTACTTGAGCAGCAGCGCTCCAGCGAACACGGGAGGGCCGTTCGACGCGAGCGTCCACACGAGCGCGTTGGTCGAGGAGGTGCGCGAGTCGGTCGGTGCGCTGTTCGGCGCGCGGGGAGAGCAGGTGATCTTCGGGCCGAGTGCGACGTCGCTGGTGTTCTCGTTCACGCGTGCCTTGGCGCGCACGTGGGAAGGCGCCGGGCGCATCGTCTGCACGCAGCTCGATCACGACTCGAACGTGACGCCGTGGGTGCTGGCGGCCCGTGACGCTGGCGCCAGCGTCACGATGCTCCGGGTCGATCCGCGCGACGGCACGCTCGACCTCGCCGACCTGGAGCGCGCGCTTCGAGGTGGCGGCGTGGCGTGGGTGGCGCTGTGCGGCGCGTCGAACCTCACGGGATGGGCGCCCGACCTGCGGGCCGCGGTCGCGCTCGTGCACGACGCCGGCGCGCGCCTCCACGTCGACGCCGTGGCGCGCGCTCCCCACCTCCCGGTCGACGTCAACGGATGGGGCATCGACTCCCTCGTCACGTCGCCGTACAAGTGGTATGGCCCACACGCCGGCGTGCTCGTGCTGCAACCCGCGCTGATGCACGGCGTCGAGCCGTACCGGGTGCGCCCGGCGGAGTACGTCGGTCCCGAGCGTTGGGAGTCGGGCACCAAGTCCTTCGAGGCGATCGCCGGGATCGGCGGCGCGGCCACGTTCATGCGCGAGTCGCCGTGGCCCGACGTGATGGCGAGCGAGCAGGTCCTCCTCGAGCGGCTGGAGGGCGGGCTGCGCGCCATCCCCGGTGTCGTGGTGCACACGCCGGAGTCCGCCGAAGGCCGCGCGCCCACCACGATCTTCAACGTGGAACGGCGCGACCCGGACTGGGTGGCCGCCGAGCTCGCCATCCGAAAGATCGCCGTCTGGAGCGGCGACAACTACGCGTGCGAGCTGATCGACGCGATGGGACTGCGCGACCGGGGCGGCGCGGTGCGAGCAGGCGTCGTGCGATACACGACCGCGGCCGACATCGACGCACTCCTCACCGCCGTCCGCGACCTCGCCTGACCCGACCGTTTGCTCACTGCACCACGCAAGAAGGGGGTCGAGTGAGCAAACGGTCCGCACTCGACGCGGCTGCGCAGAGTTGCCGTCGTGTGAGTGCGACCGTGGAGCAGCCGTGAGCTGGCGGGCCAGGGCTCGAACCTGGAACCTCCTGATCCAAAGTCAGGCGTTCTGCCAGTTGAACTACCCGCCACGGGGCCGCAGCGCGGCGTCGTCACGGTACTCGGACGTGCGATTTC